>JAFGDY010000014.1 GCA_016931895.1 Anaerolineae bacterium | reverse complement strand
TTGGAAAGATAGAAAAAGTTACTCTACTTTGTTAATTATGACAACTATTAAGCAGAACAGTTGTGCAATGTGACAATGTCAAGATAACACGTTGCGAATATTGCTATCTACAAAATTTTGCCAAATACCTGCCATCAAGATGCCAACACCATCACAAAGGTTAGAGGATGATGTCTGCCAAGCAAGAAGTATCTGAACCGGCGGCCTTGCCGGAGGAGTTTATTGAACAGGTGAAAGACGCTCTGGAACATCTGTACGATTTTCCCTATTTGCAACGTCACCCGTTGGGGCCGGGAGAATCAGAAACGGGGAATTCAACTAAACTGCCCGGCCAGCAATTGCGTGAGGAATTAATAGCGGCCATCGAGTCGCTTAGCCCGGAGACAGGCGTACCTTTCCGATCTCCCCAGGCTCGACTCTACAACCTGATTCGTCTGCGTTACGTCGAGGCGATGACAGTCCAGGAAACGGCGCACGAACTGGGAATCTCGTTGCGTCAGGCCTATCGGGACCTGCGGCGGGGTGAGGAAAGCCTGAGCGCCATCTTGTGGACTCGTCGCGCCAAATCTCCTCCCCAGCTCAGGGCCACTCAGCTTTCTTCCATCGAAGCGGAAATGGAGCGGCTGGATACCCGGCCTCGCCCTACCGACATACGCTTGCTTATTCAGCATGCTCAAAAGGCAGTAGAGCAACTGGCCTTACAACGAGCGATTGACTTCCAGACCGAGGTTCCTCCAGAACCGGTGATTGTTTCCACCGACCCCGTGATGGCCCGGCAGGTGTTGGTCAACATGTTCAGCCACACTATTCAACAGGCTCAACCAGGAACTTTGCAACTTAGGCTAACGGCTGATGAGAAAGAAACTTCACTCAGTTTGCGCTATAGGCGGGAGTCCAAAGCAAACAGCCAGATTGCGGCTAATCATGTAGTTATTCAATTGACCGAACGACTGGGCTGGAAAGTGCGGCAAAAGGATCAAGCGGAAAGCATTCGTATTGTTACTCTCCAGATGATGGTTTGTGGCCCGACCATATTGGTTATTGACGACAACGCGGGATTGGTGGAGTTGCTTGATCGTTATCTGACCGGCCATACCTGCCGGGTAGTGGCTGCTGCCAGCGGCCAAGAAGGGTTGCAATTGGCCCAGGAGATAATGCCCGATGCGATTGTGTTGGATGTGATGATGCCGGAAATGGATGGCTGGGAATTGTTGCAAAGGTTACGCAGTCACCGGCAAATAGCCAAAACGCCGGTAATTATCTGTTCTGTTTTTAACGATCCTGAATTGGCTTATTCCCTGGGGGCCTCTCTCTTTTTGCCCAAGCCGGTTCGTCGAGATGACGTGCTGGCGGCGTTGCGCCAGGTGGGCGTAGTATAGGTAGGATAGATGTGGGAGTGATAGATAAGAACGTGTTTCTTAAATACACCGGCATGTTGCTTCGAGGAGCGTAGCGACGAGAAATCTCTTCCAGGCGGGTGTTATAAAGAGATTTCTCGGCCTAACGGCCTCGAAATGACATTTAAGAAACACGCTCTAAGGTTTCAGAGAGCGGGTATCCTAATTTTTCGTTCCCTGATTCATCCATTTGTTTGGCAGGGAGCGTTCATCATAGTGAGGTTCCAGCACGTCCATCACCGCCCTTAAACAGGATAAAACTTCGGCGGGATATAGCCCATCTGAACGATGAATCACTATCTGGCTGTTAGGTCGAGTAAAAGGGTCCTCGGCCAGGCTGCTGGCTGTCAATAGAATAACAGGAATGTTGGTTAACCCAGGTTCATGGTGCATTTGCTCAAGCACCTGAAAACCATCCATATTGGGCAGGATCAAATCCAGCAGTACCAGGTCGGGTTGTTGAGCGCGTATTGCTGTCAGGCCCTCCTCCCCGTCGTAAGCGTGGTTTACCTGAAAGGTTTGACCGGTTGCGGCCAACATTCGCTTCACCAATTGGATAAAATCCCGATCGTCATCAATGATTAAAATGTTTTCAATGGACCCCAGCCGTTCAAATTCAGGCAAGAGCTGTTGGGCGGTAATTGGTTTGGTCAGGCAAGCTTCTACGGCCAGATTATTCGCCATCCAAGCATGGCTGGGTAACGAACATTCAATAAAGGGCACCGGCATAGCAATGTCACAATGTTGATACTGTTGCCCTGGCAGCGTATTACATACTACCACCTGGGGGTGGTGAAGCATGATCGCTTCTGATAACCGGTCAACATCCTTCACTTGCATAACATCATATTCTCCAAGGTGACGTCGGACCAGGTTAGATACAGCCGGATCAGGGTCAACTACCAGGATACAAGGATGACTCTCTGGCCACTGCGGCTCTGGTGCCTCTTTAATCCGTGCAGACGGCAGATGAAAATAAGAACTCAAGACCGGCAAAGTAAAGAAAAATGTTGACCCTTTCCCTTCTTCGCTTTCTACCCAGATATGTCCCCCGTGCGCTTCCACAAAATGTTTACTGATAGCCAACCCCAAACCAGCGCCTGCGTGGTTACGGTGTAGTGAACGATCAACCTGATAAAACTCATCAAAAATATGGGGCAAATTATCAGCCGGGATACCAGGGCCGGTGTCTTTAACGCTGATGACAACCTCGTTAGCGGTCTGCCGGGCCGCCGATAGTTGTACTGTTCCTGCCTGGGTAAAGCGTTGGGCGTTGTTGAGCAGGTTGAGGATTACTTGCCGGATACGAGTGCGATCAATTTCCAACGTGGGTAAATCTGGGGCGATTTCTGTTTTAAGCTGAACAGGGTGGTCTCGGAAGAGGTCTTCAGCAATCTCCACTGTATCCCATAGTAACGACTCCAAAGGCGTAGCTTCCTTACTTAAAGTAAATCCGGTCAGCTCAAAGTGAGAGAGGTCCAGGATGTCATCAATCATCCCCAAGAGGTGACGGCTGCCATGATAGATATGATAAACGTCTCGACGCAATGTGGGCGACCAATTCATTTCTCCATATACCTGGGGGGAAAGATACATTACCTCGCTGAAGCCCATGATAAGATTGAGGGGGGTGCGTAGTTCGTGACTGATATTGGCCGCAAATTGTTCTTTTAAGCGCCGTGCTGCTTCGGCCTGTTTGCGGGCAGAGATGAGTTCGCGTTGTGTACGGCGCAGAAGCGTATTAGCCAACTCATACGATTTAAGAACGCGACTGAGTTCAGCCCGGTGGTCGCGGACCTCATTTAGCAGTTGGTCGGCTTGCTGTTGGGTATTCCACATCCATTGCAGAGCTGTGTATAGCGTGCCTACGGCCAACCAGGCTACCACCACTCCC
>JAFGDY010000013.1 GCA_016931895.1 Anaerolineae bacterium | reverse complement strand
GATGGAGGGGGACGGATTCGAACCGCCGTAGGCCTAGCCAGCTGATTTACAGTCAGCCCCCTTTAGCCACTCGGGCACCCCTCCATATTTGAATTAAAAACACGACGCTATTGCGCCGCGCAAAAGTCAAGTATACTGATAAAGCCCCAAGAGTCAAATTAAGGTATCTTTTTTGCCTGAATTAAAAAAATACGCCGCACTCTGAGATGCGGCGTATTTTCTGTTTAGACTAACACAACATCTTGGGCCTGGGGGCCTTTTTGGCCCTCGACAACGGTAAATTCTACCCGCTGTCCTTCGTTCAACGAACGGTAGCCTGTGCCGCTAATAGCGCTATAGTGAACAAAAACATCGCCACCGCTACTGCGTTCAATAAAACCAAACCCTTTGGTTGCATTGAACCACTTGACAATGCCGGTATCACGGTCGGTCATTGATAAGGGAACCTCCTTTCTGTCTAAATATGGTTAAGCTAGAGGTTCCAAATCAACTTCAGACCGAGTCCTCCTTTGGCTTAGAACAACTGCTAACAACTTTGAAAATTTAACACGAGTTCAGCCTATTGTCAAGTCAACTCGCGGATTTTCTATGTTTCAGGATTGCTCTCTAATTAACGAGCCGCAGCTCATTTCTGTTGGCTTCTCCAACCCCATCAAGGCCAGCACGGTGGGCGCTACGTTTCCCAAAATGCCGTTGGCTAAACGCCAATCCGGTTTTTGCCCGGCCACGTAAATGAAGGGCACCAGGTTGGTAGTATGGGCCGTATGCGGTTTGCCGGTGTCGTAGTCAAGCATCTGGTCAGAGTTGCCATGATCGGCAGTAACCAGGGCTACGCCGCCCATGCTCACGGTCGCCTCAACCACCTGGCGCGCACAGTCATCTACAGCTTCGGCGGCAATCATGGCTTTGTCCAAAAAGCCGGTGTGGCCCACCATGTCGGGATTGGCAAAATTGACCAGCACAAAATCGTATTGGCCCGACCTGACGGCTGCCACCACTTTTTCGGTGATGCCGCGCGCGCTCATTTCCGGCTGCAAATCGTAGGTGGCTACTTTGGGCGACGGCACCAAAGCCCGGTCTTCGCCGGGAAACGGCTCTTCGCGGCCACCGTTGAAGAAATAGGTAACGTGAGCGTATTTTTCTGTTTCGGCGCTGTGGAATTGTTTTTTGCCCAAACTTGATAAAAACTCGGCCAAACCATTGGTAGGTTCAGGCACTTCAAAAGCATAGTCCGGTTGTTGGTGATCGTAGTAGGGCATAAACGTGGTCATCTTTAGATTCTGGGGGCGGCCCTGGGTAAACTCAAAACCGGCAAAATCCGGTTCCATTAAGGCCTGGGTCATTTGCCTGGCCCGGTCGGCCCGGAAGTTAAAAAAGATGATGGCGTCGTTATCATTAATGGTGGCGATGGGGTTGTTTTGCTGGTCAATCAAAACCACCGGCAGCACAAACTCATCGCTCACCTCATCGGCGTAAGAGGCGGCAATGGCTTGGGCCGCGCCGGTAGCCTGTTTGCCTTGCCCGTAAACCATGGCCGCATAGCCCAATTTGGTGCGGTCCCAACGTTTGTCACGGTCCATTGAATAGTATCGCCCGGCAATGGTGGCAATTTTACCGCAGCCAATCCGGGCAAATTGCTCCTCAAGCTGCCGGAGATACCCTGCGCCGCTTCTGGGCGGCGTGTCCCGCCCATCGAGCAGGGCATGCACAAAAACGCGATCCAGTTTTTTCTCTTTGGCCAGTTCTAACAAGGCATATAAATGATTTTGATGGCTATGCACCCCTCCGTCAGAAAGCAAGCCGATTAAATGGAGGTTGCTATTATGCTCCAGGGCGTGCGTAATAGCCTCAAGTAAGGCTTTGTTCCGGTAAAACTCGCCGTTAGAAATCAAGCCGTTGATATAGGTTAAATCCTGCGGCACAATGCGCCCGGCGCCAAGGTTCATGTGCCCCACTTCGGAGTTGCCCATCTGGCCGGGTGGCAAACCAACAGCTTCGCCGGAGGCTTCCAGGGTGGCGCTTGGCCAATTGTTCCAGATGTAATCAAAGTAAGGGGTATTGGCCAGGGCAATGGCGTTATAATCTCGGCGGGGATTCAAGCCCCAGCCATCCATAATAATTAGGGTTACTAACATTTTTGTTTCCTCAAGCAAACCTTAATTTGTTTTGTCCATCACAGCGGCTTTTATCATACCTTATTTTCAGATAAAGCAAAATTTATGGTAGCAACAAAAAAGGGGAAGCCTAACAACTGAGCTTCCCCCTGGCTACTCTCCTGATTTAACTCTGATTAATTCTGCGGGGTGGCGATCAGCTTCTCGGTTGAGCGGTCAAAAACGTGTACTTTGTCGCCGTTGAAGACGATGTTGACCTTATCGCCGGGGCGCAAATCGGAGCGCGGGTCAACGCGGGCGATGAAGTTCTGGTCGTCGCCGGCAATCAGGTAAACAAAAATTTCGTTGCCCATCAACTCGGTCACGTCCACGGTACATTCAAAGGCCTGTTCATTCACGCCGGCCGGAACATATTGCGGGTGATGAATATCTTCGGGGCGAACGCCAAAGACAACTTCTCGGCCAATATTTTCCTGACCAAGTTGTTCAACCTGGGCTTGCGACAGGCGGATGCGGATGGGACCGGAGTCAACGTACATTTCGTCAACGGAGCCGGTAACGGTGCCGGTGTAGAAGTTCATGGCCGGTGAGCCAATAAAGCCGGCCACAAAAATGTTACCCGGATGGTCGTACAAATGTTGCGGAGTGTCAACCTGCTGGAGTACCCCATCGCGCAGCACGGCAATGCGGTCGGCCATAGTTAGCGCCTCAACCTGGTCGTGGGTAACGTAGATAAAGGTGGTGCCCAGGCGTTGGTGCAGCTTGGAGATTTCGGCGCGGGTTTGCACGCGCAGTTTCGCATCCAGGTTAGAGAGCGGCTCATCGAGCAGGAACACGGCCGGATTACGCACAATGGCCCGGCCCAGGGCCACCCGCTGCCGCTGGCCGCCGGACATTTGTTTGGGTTTGCGGTCGAGCAATTGGGTAATGCCCAAAATTTGGGCCGCTTCTTGCACTCGCTTGTTGATCTCTGTTTTAGGCGTTTTGCGCAGCTTGAGGCCAAATGCCATGTTGTCGTACACGGTCATGTGGGGATAGAGCGCATAGCTCTGGAAGACCATGGCGATGTCCCGGTCTTTGGGTGGAATGTCATTGACTACCCGGTCACCGATGTAAATATTGCCGGCCGTAATCTCTTCCAAACCGGCCAGGCAGCGCAAAGCGGTAGATTTACCGCAGCCCGAAGGGCCAACCAACACCAGAAACTCTTTGTCGGGGATCTCCAGGGTTAAGTTATTAACCCCCACCACATCCCCCCACGCTTTGGTCATGTTTTCATATCTAACTTTTGCCATTTTTTACTCCTTTGCCTTAAATTGATTTTGTTATAGATTGATTATAACCACAAAGCCAAATCGCTTGATTGGCGAATGACCAGCGACGGCTTGACGATCACGTATTCCTTTTCCAAAGTTTCTCCCCGCAAGCGCGCAATTAACATGCGGGCTGCTTGTTGTCCCAACGTATAGGTGGGCCGATGAACGGTGGTCAAGGGAGGTTGTGCGTACTCTCCCAAAAGGGCATCTCCATAACCGGTAACCACCAGATCGTGACCAATTTCAAAACCTTGATCTTGGGCGGCGGCCATCGCGCCCAGGGCAATCATATCATCTGCCGCCACAATGGCGGTGGGGATATTGGGCTTACTTAACAAAATTTGCGCGGCGCGATACCCGTCTTTTTGGGTAAAGTCACTTTGCTCTAAAAAATCCTCGTTCACGGGCAGGCCGGCCTTTGTCATTGCCCGACGATATCCGGCCAGGAAATCTATTGAAAAAACCAGGTCAGGCGGCGAGTTGATCAGGGCAATTTGTTTGTGCCCTTGTTCAATCACGTGCTCCACCGCCAGTCTGGCCCCTTCGGCCACATCGTCGGTAATGGTGAGAATATCGCGGGATAAGTTGATATTGCCCACCACAATGAAAGCGATCTGTTTTTTAAGGAGCAATTCAAGGCGCTTGTCCTGGCAACGAGGCCGCGCCACAATCATTCCATCTACCCGCCCATTGACCAGGCGTTGGTAGGCTTGTTTTTCATCTGGGCCGGGCACGCACGTGGAAACCAACAAATCAAAACCATGTTCGGCGGCTTCACTGGCCAGGCCGGCTAAAAGTTCACTAAAGAAAGGGTTCGCATCTCTGGGCGAAAGAACCGGCAGAACAAAACCCAGGGTATCGGTGGTTCGCTTTTGTAAGCGTTGGGCCATCAGGTTAGGGGAATAGCCCATCTCGCGGGCTACACGCTTAACCTGCTCCCGTGTTTCTTCGCTTATATCGTCGTAATCATTTAAGGCCCGGGAAACGGCAGCCACGGATTTGCCAACTGCCGCGGCTATATCTTTGAGAGTTACATCCTCGGTGTTTTTTAGGCCAGATGACAGGCGTTGTTTCATTCACTGAAACCTTTAAGCTACGCCTTGATTATAAACTAAAAGCTTTAAGTTGTCAAATAGAATTGTTTAAAAAAGGAGAATATAAAAAACCCGGCGCTTTTTCTGCGCCGGGTCTATAAAAAATCTTAGTTAACTAAGTTTATTCACCTTCAGCCTGATAAGGCTTCTACTACTACCAGAAGCTATTATCTTGTGGACCAGCCAGAACCCATAAAACACTGTTTACGCCAGCTGCGCTTTGGCCAATAATCTTTTATCTTTTAGGCCCTTTTTACCGTCTATGGTTTCCAGCTAGCCGTTTTGATTCCCAATCTGGCACCTCGATAGGGACCTCCTTTCGGCTACTAACAGAACCTTCCTTGGTTCTGTTAGTACTACTATACCATATTTTTTGTTCCAAAGTCAATAGGTTTACCCTACGATTACCTGACATTTTTTTATTTTGTTGGCCCACCCAAAACCGGCCAGGCCGGTTGAGGCGCATAAAAAAGGCGTCCTCACCATAAGAACGCCTTTATGTATCCTGAAGTTGGGTTTATCTAGGGCAGGTAAAGCACCTGGCCCACATAAATTTGATTGGGGTTAGACAGGCCGTTGGCCGTGGCAATAGCCTGGGCCGTTGTACCGTAGCGGTTGGCAATGGAGTATAGGGTTTCGCCGGGAACAACCGTGTGCGTGCCGGCAACACCGCCAGGGGCAGGATATGCCTCTTGGGGCTGGTAATAGCCATCAGGAGGAAGCGGATAGGCTGGCTCTTGAGTTCCATAATAATATCCATTATCTACTGGAGGGGCATAATAGCCGCCATCTGCCGGCGGCGCAGCCGGATAAAGACCATAGGCTGGAAGGATCAAGGATTGGCCTTCGTAAATAAGGTAAGGATAGACCAGGCCATTTGCCCCGGCAATAGCCTCAACGGAAGAGCCATACCTTTGCGCAATGCTAAACAAAGTTTCTCCGGTGGAAACAACGTGATAGCCGTCGTTACCGGGTTGCATGGGAGCATATATAGGTTGCGACTCATAAACAGGTTGGGTGGGGGGGCCGTAAGCGCCACTACTGCCGGGGATTGTCAAAACCTGGCCCGCATAAATCATATCAGAGGTTAAACCATTGGCATACATAAATTCTTCCACCGACATCCCATAGCGCATGCTGATGCTAAACAGGGTGTCGCCGGCCTGAACAACGTAGGGGCCGTCATTGGCTATTGAGCCATAGTTACCGCCTACTTCGGCAGCCGGAGGGTTAGCCGCAATGGGGCCGCTGTCAGGAAGTTCGGTAGAGGTGGCATTAACAATAATGGGCGACTCCTCGGCGCTGGCCTTTTCGGCCACAGGCGGGGTAAAAGTCTCGGGCGCAATCGCCTCGGTATTGGCAGAGGCTGCTGCAGCCTGGTTATTGGCTGCCGGGGTGACCCCCAGGTTAACAGGTTGGCTGGTAGGCGCAAGTGTTTCAAGCGGACTATCGGCCGCTTGTCCCTCTCCCAGCAAAGATTCGGTGGCGGTTGGCTGCACATTGATGATGGTGGGAATGGGTGTGGCTTCGACCGGCAGGTCGGCACTGTCCACTCCCAGGGAGGCCAGGGTGGGAGTAGGCGGTTCTCCTACAGCTTCCAGGTCTGAGGTTTGATTGTTTCGGCTCAGTTCACAGCCAGTGAGAGTAAAAATGAGAATGAACAAGATGAGTGAATAAAACTTGGGCGTAGGCATAACACGTCTCCTTTTTATAACACCAGTAACTCGACATAATACTGAGTTACACTACATAATATATCATAGGTATAATATTACGTCAAGTTGAATCAACAATTTCCTTGTGAACAAAATCATATGGGTATTGAGCAAAGCCAACAGGTGAGACTAAATATTTAAAATAGAAGCATATGCACTTGGGCCTATCAGTGGTAACAACAAATTGACAGGTGTTAACAGGGCTTATAAGTTTGATGGTTTTTTATAAAATTTTATAAGGATGTATTCAAGATTCTGGACACACCCGTCACTTTACAAATCATTTTTTAATGCTATATTCTCCCCTAAGTATGTATAGGCTTGCGTAAATTCATGCCTAGTAACAATGCAGGTTTTCTCATTCTCAAACTTGTTTGGGCCCAAACTCAGTTTAGGAACGAAAAAACTCGGAAAACTATCTAATCTTATTATTAAACGTGGCCGGAATTTTTCGGAGGCATTTCTATTTGCAAACGCAAGTTCAACCTGACTCCAAACTCCAGATGAGTGAAGCCATGTGTGATTACCTGAACGAGATTTATCGTCTGGGCCAAGGTGAAACCTGGGTAAGTACCACGGCCATTGCCAAGCGTTTGAATGTATCTGGCCCAGCCACCGTGCGGATGGTTAGTCGCCTGCACGATTACGGTCTGGTCACTCATTTGCCTTACAAAGGTGTCCAAATTACGCTGGATGGCCAAAAAATGGCGTTGTTAAATATTCGCCGCCACCGGCTGGCAGAACAATTTTTGGTAGATGTGATGAATTTCGGTTGGCACGAAGTTCACGATCTGGCCAATAACCTTCGGAAGGGTATTACTCAGGATATTGAAGACCGGATGGATGAAATGTTAGGGTATCCTGCCACTTGTCCTCACGGTGAGCCTATCCCCACCCGTGAGGGCGTACTGCCTGCCGTGAACGACAAACCGCTTACGGTTCTCTCCCTCGGTGCTCAGGGTCAAATCAGCCGTATCAAAACTCACGAACCGGATAAACTCAAATACCTGACCGAGATTGGTTTGACGCCTGGCGCATCTTTTCAATTGATCAATCGCGCTCCATTTAGTGGCCCCCTTCGTTTAAAGATTGGTCACTATGAACAGGTTGTTGGTATAGAATTGGCTGCCGCGTTGTGGGTCCTGAGTGAGGACGCCTCATTGAAATCCTTAGCCACGACACCCCCTCAGTGATTAGCTATATCTAAATATCAGATTAGGCAACTCTCAAAATTAACTTGGACGCTCCTAAATAAAAAGTTAACCGCAGTCTATTGATATTCTGGTCAAGGTACGGTAAGATGTTAGAGAAGGGTTTCACCAAGCTACAACCTGAACTTGGCAAGAAATGTTATGGACGCACAACAAAGAGAACGCAAAAGTTTGAAGGCTGTCAATGTGGGGTTGGCAGCCAATATTTTTTTAGCTGGATTAAAAACTGGGGTGGGCGTCATCGGGCACAGTCCTGCCCTGCTGGCCGATGGCGTCAATTCCACCTCTGATGTGGCCTATTATGTGGTGGTGAGCGTGTTTTTCCGTCTGGCCCGCAAGCCGCCCGATAAGGAACACCCCTATGGGCATCATCAACTGGAAAGCATTGCCGCGCTGATTGTGGGCGCGTTTGTGATTACCACGGCCATCGCGGTTTTCTGGACAGCCATCAACGATATTTACGACCTACTGCTTGGTCAGAGTGACTTTAGCGGCGCTTCAAGATGGGCATTGTGGGTGGCGTTGCTGACCATCCTGATCAAATTGGGCCTGACGCTTTTTACCGGCCGGATTGGTCGGCAAACCAACAATGTTGTTGTGCAAGCGCTGACTTCGGATCACCGCAACGACATCTACTCGGCGTTAGCCGCGGCCATTGGTATTTTTCTGGGGCAGATGGGTCTGTTGTGGATTGACCCCCTAGCTGGGGCACTGGTGGCGCTGGTAATTCTGCGCACAGGTATTGAGATCCTACGCGACGCTTCCACCGATCTAATGGATACCGTTCCTGGTCAGACGCTGGTCCAACAGGTAAAAGTGTTGCTTAAAACAGTTCCCGAGGTTAAACAGGTTGAAGAAATTCACGCTCATCGTTTTGGCCCCTATCTGGTCATCAATTTGACTATCTGTGTGGATGGCGCGTTAAGTGTGGCCGAAGGAGATTGCATCGCTTGTGAGGTGGAAGACACACTGTATCAAAATGTTGACTTTTTGCGCCGTGTATATGTGCATTACCATCCCCTCAAATCTGCCCAGGTCCAGCCAGGTAGCTCTCTTGTCCATCATCCAGTTTAATCACCACGTTATAACAATATTTGACAAATCAATCATTCTGAGTACATTTTTTCTTGTAGTTTCAATAAATTCTGAAACTTTAATATAAAAATGGCAAATTTTGTACCTGGAGGAGGTTACCATGAGAGGCATACTTTGTTGTTTTTTATTACTAGCCTTGCTGCTCCCTGCTTGCAATCTTGGCGGTCAACCGGCCGAGGATACCACCTTGAAAGTGGGGCTGCTGCCGATTTTGGACGTATTACCCTTTTACGTAGCTCAAGACAAAGGTTATTTTGAGGGCGAAGGAATCAACGTGGAACTGGTGCCGGTGAAAAGCGCCCAAGAGCAGAGCGCCCTGATTCAGGCCAATGAAATTGACGGCGCTATGACCGACCTGCAAAATGTGGCCTTGTTTAACCGGGAAACCCCGCAGCTCAAAATTATCTCCCTGGCTCGCCGGGCCTATCCTGAGTATCCCCACTTCCGTATTGTCGCCGCCCGGGGCTTTGAGGTGAATGGGCCGGCGGATTTGGCCGGGGTGCCGATTGGCATCAGCCAAAATACGATCATCGAATATCTGGCCGACCGCCTGCTGGCCGAGTATGGCCTGCCCGCCAAGCAGATGGCCATTGAAGAAGTCAGCGCCATTCCGGTCCGTTTTGAAATGCTGATGGAAGGCCAACTTAAGGCGGCCTTGCTGCCCGAGCCGATGGGCGAAGCCGCCCTGGCCGGCGGCGCCACCCTGATTGTGGACGACACCCAATTTCCGCAATACTCCCAGAGCATCCTGGCCTTCACTACCGACTCCTTGGCGAAACAACCCAACACGGTAAAAGCGTTTTTACGCGCCTGGAACAAAGCCGTCGCCGACATCAACCAAGACCCCAACGCCTACCGTGATGTGCTGATTGAAAACACTCGCGTTCCGCCCAGTATCCAGGGGACGTTTAATGTGCCCAAATATCCCAAAGGTGAAATCACCACCGAGGCCGAGTGGAACGACGTGATTGGGTGGATGCAGGAGAAAGGTTTGGTTGATGGTCCGGTGCCATACGAGGATTCCGTGGACAAAAGTTTTTTGGAATAAGCTGAGACCGCTTTATTTTTGCCTACCGATCAAGGGGATACATTTAGAGAAGGTGTCCCCTTTTTTGATTCCCGCGTAGGGTGCAAAAAGTGCGCCCTACGGAGGGCAGACTAACTTCTCCCCCCTTTTTTTACCAATCTATTTTTACCGGAGAGGGAATCTTAATATAATGAATAATATAGTGGTTGAATTTATTTGCGCCAGGCACATCGATTCCATTCAGAAGTTTTACCTCTTGTTATCCTCCTACCGGCGCCCAAATTGGAAGTTATCAATTGGATGGTACGGCGCGGTTGGTTTGGAGAATTGGTCTAATGTTTAGCAATAATGCGAGAGTTATGTCTGAACAGGATTTCATTGACAGGATGGAGAAGTGGGGCTATTACCTTCTCCCCAAGTCTCACCCACATTGTTTCGGCCACACCGGATTGCTTATCGCTATTCGAGAAACCCCAACTAAACAACATTTTGATCCAGAGTTGATACACCTACGGCTCGGTGATAAGGATAATCTGGCCCGATTAGTGACGCTGAAATTAAAACCTGCTTTCTCAAGCCCCAGGCATGTCTGTCCAGGCCGGGTAGTTCTCTATGACCGGATAGACAAACGCGTCCATTTTTTTACCTTCGGCGGCGTGCTAGAGACCATCTCGGCGTCCGATGAGACAATATATTTTCTGTATTCACCGGGGCCGATCTTGGAGATCACTGGAAATCTGGGAAGCCTTCCAGACCAGTTGGCTTTTGAGATAGAAGGTCTGCTTGGTCAATGTAAGGCACGATGGGCTTCAAACGATAATGGCTTTGCTTGCCGTTTAGCTCAGATTGATCCAGGCCAATTCTACCTGACCAGCTTACAGGCGGTCCTGATGCGTTATCAGCAACACCAGGCCCTGCGGAGGAGATATTTTGAGTTTTACACAGCGCTTTTACAAGAAAAGGAATGGCTGGCGCAAGCGGGTCAGTGGCCTGTTACCCTGCCTCTTTTAGAGGATCTATTCGACCCCAATCGTTGCGGACCCGTTGCATTATCACCCACAGGTCAGTAAATCTTACCAGGTGCAGAAAACTCCATGCTTTGCCAACAATTCATTGTGCTCAACTGCCAAATCAAACGCCCCCAACTGACCAATCGAAAAGTCTCATTTTCTTGACGGATGAGCAAAGTAACCAGCACAACTTTCTAATTCTTGGGTGGATTGACAAAATCATACCTAAACTCCACCAGCATAAACTGGTCTGGCCCCAGGGTTACTTTGAGTTCGGCCAAGTCCACCAGCGCCACAATGTATTCCCCTTGCGCCAATCCGCCAAACTCGGTGGCGTAGTCGCCCAATTCCGGTTTGGTGCCGGTGAGTTGGGGCGCGCTTTGCCAGTCACCGCTGCGCAAAATAACCGGATGATCTTTCAAGCCTGCCGCACGCACGCCGATAGTGCCGTTAACACCATTGACCGTTTCCACCACGCGCCCCTGCCAGGCAAAGGCCGGGGTAGGGGTGAGGGTGGGCGAGGGGCTGGGGGTGGCCGTAGGCGGCCAGGTTTGGGTTAAAGCGGCGGGGATGGGCGTCGCTGTAGCCGGTTGGTAAGGTTGCGCGTTAGTTCCCACCACCGGTGGAGCTAACGCTGCGGACTGCGTGGCGTAGGTAGCGTTGGGTGAAAAAACAATCTCTGCCAGGCCCACCCCATCCACAAAAAGTTTCTGGCTGGCCCCGGTATTCAGGGCTTCCACCAGGTACACCCCCGGCCTTAACGCGCCAAATTCACAAACCAGGCCACCCAAAATGGGATTAGGCACTACTTCACATAGTTGTTCCGTGCCCCGTACCGAGCGCAAAGCAATAACTTGTCCCACCTGGCCCATTACCCATACTCTAATAACCGCTTCTCTGGCCTCAACCGCCTGCACGCCGTTGGTGTTCTTTTGCAGGCGGGCCTGCCAGCCGGTAATGCCCGGCGGCAGCACTTCCAGGTCAAAAAGAATAACTACTTTTTCATTTTCAAAAAGAATCGTCGGTAAGCTTAAACCCAGGCCCTCAGGCGTAACCACGTACTGGCCTGGGGTCAGGTTCTTGAAGGCGCAAATGTCCTGGCCTTCGCCATCCTGGCCGGTCAGGCAGCGCCGTTCGCTGTTGACATTACCGTTGACCACTCGCAGCCGAACCGGCACGCCTTGCAGGCCGGAAACCCGGACGGCCAGGATTGAACCGCCGGTTACATTTCTGCGTTCGGCCACCACGCCCAACCAGCGCGTGGCGGGGGTGGGGGTGGGCAGGGGAGTAGGGGTCTGGGTGGGTAGGGGCGTTACGGTCGGCGTAGCCGTATCGGTTGGAGACGGCGTGATGGTAGGGGGGGGCGTCTGGGTGGGAGGGGCGGGGGTAGAAGTTGCCGAGGGCGGAGGAAGAGTAGCGGTAGCAGTTGGGGGTGACACGGGATAAAATTCAACCCGCGTTTCGATATTGGCCTTTAAGTCCACTTCAAAACGGCTGTTCAAATACAACGGCTCAATTATATATTTGCCGGGCGTCAAGGCAGTAAACTCAACCACGTCCGGCCCTAACTCCTGAGGCTTTTGGCCGGTATTGGCCGTATTGATCACTTCAGCCACCGTGGAGAGACGGACAGGATGGTTGCTCAACCCCACCACCTGCACCAATAACCGGGCAAAGGGCATATTGGGACCGGAGGCTTCGCCGGCCAGCCGCGCTTGCCACAGTTGCCCCTGCCAGGAAGTAGGCGTAACAGTAGGCTGCCCGGCGCGGGTCGCTTCCGGTGCCGGAATCTGGATAAACTCAATGACGGCCAGGTTATAATTGTCCGCCGTCACGTCCAGGCTTACGCCCAGTTCAGGCACACTCACGGTCCAGATGCCGGCAGTTACCGGGGCAAATTCGGCAGTGTAAGGGCCGTATTCCGGCTTACTGCCCGATTCACCCGTAATCAACTCGTCTTCACTGCGCAACTCTATCCGCGCCCCGGTAATTCCCTCCACCTTGACTCTAAAAATAGAGCCGGTCCCTTCGGTAACGCCCAGGGTATTGCTGACCAAACGCCCTACCCAAGTTTTAGGGATGGCGGTAGGGGTCAGCGTAGGGTTGGGCGTGGGCGTGGCCACAGGGCGGGGGATAGGGGTGCGTGTGGGCAGGCTATCTCCGGTAGATTGCGCCTTGACCACCGGCCCGGGCTGGCCTTCGGCAAAGAATAGACCGGCGGTCAAAAAGGTGACGGCTATTGACCATATTAAGATAAAGTGTTTTGTCCGGCGTAGTAGGTTCACAGCAGCCAATCTTGGGATAATCTTGCACGGCAACAGCATTACTATTATACGTCTTTATTGAGAAATTCCTTCAAGATAGAACGGGCTGGGGGTCTGCAACTATGAAACCATTGGGTAGGGACAGAACAATGTTCTGTCCCTACCGCCAAATTTGGAACGCATCCGCCTGCTTGCCTCCGGTGTGGTTTCAAGTTAGAATCAAGATTAAGGAGGTGACTATGAAAATTTTAGGCATTGATATTGGCGGCTCCGGCATCAAAGGCGCGCCGGTAGATATTAAAAAGGCCGTATTGGCCGCAGAACGCCATCGTATTCCCACGCCACAGCCCTCTGAGCCAGAGGCAGTAACCGACGTGGCGGCTCAAATTGTCAAACATTTTAAATGGAAAGGGCCAATCGGCTGTACATTTCCTTCGGTCATCAAAGATGGCGTGGTCTATACCGCGGCCAATGTGGACCAAGCCTGGATTGGCACCAATGGTCAAAAGCTGCTGCAAAAAAAAACCGGCTGCCCCGTGCTCTTCATCAATGATGCCGATGCGGCCGGCATTGCCGAGATGAAATTTGGGGCGGGCAAAGGCCATAAAGGGATGGTTATTATGATTACCCTGGGCACCGGCATTGGCACGGCTGTTTTTGTCAACGGCCGGCTGGTGCCCAACACCGAGTTAGGCCACATAGAAGTGCGCGGCAAAGACGCCGAAGAGTGGGCTTCTGATCGCATTCGCAAAGAACAAGATTTAGGCTGGAAAGAGTGGGCCGCTCAGGTAGATGAATTTTTGGGCCGCATGGAGGCGCTCCTGTGGCCCGATTTATTCATTATTGGCGGCGGCGTTAGTAAAAAGCACGAAAAGTTTTTACCCTTATTAACCGTAAAGGCCGAGGTGGTGCCGGCCCAACTGCGCAACGAGGCGGGCATTATCGGCGCAGCCCGGGCGGCCAAGTCTCTGGTTAAATAGCCGCCCGTTCAATCAGTTTTAGCCGATCAAAAAACGCCCTCGTTACCTGATGAGGGCGTTTTTAGTATTTTTTTGAGCCGAGGGCAGAATCAAAATACGGTTTGACAAGCTTTTGGCCTTAAGCTCCTGCCCGGTCCGGGCCTAATTGACCGGCTGCTTTTCAACGACTGCACACACCGTACGGATCAACTCGTCAATCTCAAAGGGTTTTTTGAGATAACGATCATTGCCCAGCACCTGGTGGCCGGCAGCGGCATCCTGTTTTTGATCTCTGGCCGAGATGATGATAATTGGCACCGTTGACAACTCTTTGTCGGCCTTCATCTGGCGATAGATTTCCCAACCGTCAATGTCGGGCAACATCAAGTCAAGCAAGAGCACATCCGGCTTCAGGCTTTTCAACAGTTCCAGGCCCAACTCACCTCTTTTGACTCCACTTACGTGATAGCCTTTTCTTTCCAGGATGAGTTGGAGCAAACCTCTCATTTCTGGATCATCTTCTATTGATAAAATTCGTGTTTGGGCGCCCACGTTTTTAATCCTTTTTTACTACTGAAATAGGGTATATTTGAATTATACCACAAAAACAAGCTGTTGCCTTTAGGAGTTTTGGCCCGTTACGTGACGTTGATTGTTATTTTGACCCGGGGCATAAACGTGGGGATAAGTCGAAAAGTAGAAAACGCTACGGACAAATCACCCCAAAGTCCTTGAACGCTCCCATTATAACATTGATTAGGGCCGTGTCAAGCATTTTTTTTGAGGGCTAATTGGACTCCTTGATTTTATCAAATTGGCCCTATCCAAAATAGAATTGGCGTGCTATAATCAGGCCGATTTAATAGCCAGGTCCATTGGGTCAGTTGGGTTAACCAGGAGCAGCTAAAATGTTTACGCCATTAAAGCGCCAGGGCGGGCGGCCCCTTTATCTCCAGGTAGCCGACCAACTCCGCGCCAAAATTGAAAATGGAGAATTGGCCCCCCATACTCGCTTGCCGGCCAGCCGGGTATTGGCCAAAAAGTTGGGCGTCAACCGCATCACTATTGTCAATGCCTACACCGAACTGGAGATCGAAGGGTTGGTGGTTAGCCGGGTGGGCAGCGGTACGTTTGTGGCCGGAGGGCATAACGACCTTTTGCCCGGTAGCGAGACTCCGGCGGCCTCTCCCTGGTCAGGCCCTTTAGCTCCCCCCCGCCAGTGGACCGCCAGCCAGATGCTGGCCGAAATGATGCGCCTGGCCCGCCAGCCCGGGGTCATCTCCTTTGCCAACGGCGCGCCCGCCAGCGAATTTCTGCCCGTCAACGAGTTCCGGCGGGCCTTAAACGATGTGCTGCGGCAAGATGGGGCCATGGCCCTGCAATATGAAGAGGCGGTGGGGTATCAACCTCTGCGGGAAACTATTGCCCATTACCTGCACCGGCAGGGCACCCGGGTGCACAGCAACAACATTTTGATTACCGCCGGCTGCCAACAAGCCCTGGATATGACCCTGCGGGTGCTGGCCCGGGGCGATAACAGCATTTTGCTTCTGGAAGACCCCTGCTACCTGGGGCTGCTGGACCTGGTGACGGCCCGCCGTATCCAACCCATTGGCATCTCCCTGGATGCGGATGGGTTGCAAACCGACCGGCTGGAACAGGTCATCCTGCGCTATCGCCCGCGCCTGATCTACGTTACCCCTACTTTTCACAATCCCACCGGGGCCACCATGCCCCTGGAACGACGCCAGGCCCTTTTGGACATTGCCACCCGTTATGGCGTGCCCATTTTGGAAGACAACACTTACGAGGAGTTACGCTACGAGGGCGAGGCGCTGCCCACCCTTAAAAGCATGGATACCGCCGACCTGGTTTTTCTGGCCGGTGGTTTTAGTAAAACATTGGTGCCGGGCATCCGTATTGGCTACCTGGCCGTCCCTGCTTATGTGCGCGAGCGGCTGATTGCCATCAAACAAACCACCGATCTGCTGACCTCGCCGCTCAACCAGCGGGCCTTGTTTGCTTATCTACAAAGCGGCCACTTTAGCCAACACCTCAACCGGGTTCGCACGGCTTACCAGGAACGGCGAGATACTATGCTCGCTGCGGTCAAACAGTATTTTCCGGCGGAAGCGCGGTGGCGGTGTCCCCAGGGAGGCATGTATTTGTGGGTGGAAATGCCCTCGCCAGGCCCCACCGCCACCGACCTCTACCTGACGGCTATCAATTATAATGTAGCTTTTGCCATTGGCTCTGTGTTTTCGGCCAGCGGCTCATTTGCGCACGCGCTGCGGTTGAGTTTTGTCACCCACACCCCCCAGGAGATTCAAGAAGGTATTCGCCGGTTGGGTAAAGCCTGGAAAGAATTATTGGCCCGGCAAGCTGCCGCCGCTGCCCCGGCCCACTACCAGCCTGCCCTGCACATTCTATAAAAGGACAACGTCATGACCACTTGCCTGCATTTTGCCCCACTCAGCGACATCCATCTCTCCGTGCGGAACGATTATTTTGACGTGCTGGCCAGCCGGGCGGCGGACTTCCTGAGCCATGTTATTGCCGAATTGAATCAAATATGGGCCGGCGTGTCCACCTGGCCTGCCCGGCTATGGCTATTTATCCCTGCGCTTACCGCACCTTACGCCTTGAGCCACAAACAGAGGGGACGTGGCAACTGGCCTGGCAAACCCATCCCGTTGCCAACGCCGCCACCACTGCCGAAGCAGGCCAACGCATGCTCAAAAACTGGCTGGCCGTGGATGCCTTTAGCGTGGATTTTGGGCAGCAGTACGTGCAACAAGCCTTTGGCCGCGAAGGGGACAGACAGGGAAAGGCAAATCTAAGCTGATGACAACCACCAATTACCCGACTACGCTTCGCCGCGCCGACCGCGAAATTACCGACCGGGCCACCATTGAAGCCATTTTGCGCCGGGCCGCAGTGGGGCGGCTGGGCCTGGCTGTGGGCAACGTGCCTTACGTGGTGCCGCTCAACTATGTGTATCACCATAACGCCATCTACTTTCACTGCGCCAATCAGGGACGCAAGTTGGAGATGCTCAAGCTCAACCCTCAAGTGTGTTTTGAGGTGGATGAACAATATGGGATTGTGCGCAGCAACAAACCGGCCTCGCACGGCACCCACTACGCCAGCGTGATTGTTTTTGGCCAGGCTCAAATTCTGGAAGACCTCCAGCAGAAATTTGAGATATTGCAGGTTTTGCTGGACAAATACGCGCCCGGCCGTCACTATCGCCCTCTGCGGCGCCCTGAGGCGCAAGAGGTAACGGTGGTAGAAATCGCTATTGAGGCGATAACGGGCAAAGCCCGCCGGCCATTTTATCCCGGCCAAAAGGTGCGCCTGCGGCCAGATAGTGAGCCGGACGAGCGGCTGGGCGAAAATATCTTTGCGGTAGAATCTGTTGATGCCCAGGGACTCGTCCATTTGCAAGGAACCGACCTCCGGCTATCCTGGGAACGATTTGAAAGTTATTTTGGGCCGGAAGCAGAAATTTGACCCTGATCATGGAGCCAAGCATGGATCATCTTTTTTTCTCTAAAATATGCTCAAATATCTTGACCAGGAGTATGGCATGACCCCAAATAACTTAACCCTTACCCGGGGTTATACCATGGCCTTGCTCGCCGCAGTTTTTTTATCAACCACGGCCATCTTTATCCGCCATTTATCTCAGACTTACCACATGCCCTCATTGGTGCTGGCCTTCTGGCGAGACGGTTTTGTGGTTCTGACCCTGCTGGTTGTGCTGGGGCTGTTGCGCCCCAGCCTGTTGCGGCTCAAACACCAACACCTGCTTTACCTGATTACCTACGGTTTCATCCTGGCCATTTTCAACATCTTGTGGACCTTTTCCGTAGCCTTGAACGGGGCCGCCATCTCCACGGTGTTGGTTTACACTTCGGCCGGGTTCACGGTTTTGCTGGGCTGGTGGTTTCTCCAAGAACGCCTGGCTTGGGCCAAACTTTTGGCCGTGGTCTTTAGCCTGGGGGGGTGTATCCTGGTTTCAGGCGCCATAAACGCGGACATCTGGCGGGCTAATGCCCTCGGCATCTTGACCGGGATACTTTCCGGCCTGGGCTACGCTATCTACAGCCTGATGGGACGTTCAGCCTCGCAACGCGGCCTGAATCCCTGGACCACCCTGTTCTACACTTTTGGTTTTGCCGCCATTTTCTTGCTGTTCTTTAATCTGCTGCCGGGGGGCATGTCTGGCACGGCTGCTCCTCCTCTGGCCAATCTTTTCTGGCTGGGGGACGCCCTAGCCGGTTGGGGGATTTTATTTCTGTTGGCTGCCGGGCCAACCGTGCTGGGCTTTGGCCTGTATAACGTCAGCCTGGTCTATCTGCCTTCCAGCGTGGCCAATTTGATTGTCACCCTGGAACCGGCCTTCACCGCTATCATTGCCTATGCCCTGCTCGGCGAACGTCTGAATGGCCTGCAAATTGGGGGCAGTGTAATGATCTTAACCGGCGTCGTTTTTTTGAGAATCTATGAAGAGTGGCTGCCGGGCCAAACCCGGCCCGACCTACAAGGACAAATCAGCGCCTTTTCTGCGGATTGAACATGCGCCTGGCTAAAACGTTACAAATTCATCAACCCAGGTCTGGGGTGGAGGGCAAGTTTGAAACCTTGATCTTTACGATATGCGGTGATGGTTAAAACCGCAACCACCCAGCCGGCCCAAATCAAAGGCGCGCTGTTGACCCTGGCCTCGGCGGCATGTGTGGCCGTAACTTATGTAACCAGCAAGCAGGTCATGCAGAACCTGTCGCCGCTGGCCTTTACGCCTATTTGGTTTGGGGTGGCCTCGTTGTGGGGCGTGGGATTTTACTTGCTGCGCAACGGGGTCAAAACGCCGCCCGGTCTGTCCAGGACTATCTGGCCCATTCTGGGGTTGGGCTTCTTTAATGGTCTGGCGAATCTGTTGTTTTTCATCGCCGTCAACTTGGGCAACCCTACCCTGGTTGCTTTCTTTAGCCGCAGCGAGACAGTGTACACGGTGTTATTGGGCGCCTTGCTGTTGGGTGAGCGCATGCGACGTTACCAGTGGGCCGGCGCGATCCTGGCCGTTTTTGGGGCCGGGGTGATGACCTTTCGGGCCGGGCCGGTGGTTTGGTTGATGCTGGCATTATTGTTAGTCTCGTCTTTTTTCCTGTCGGCCAGCACCTTGCTGGCCAAAAAATATATTTTGGCGGTGGAGCCGCTGGTGCTGTCTACGGCGCGGACGGTGATAATGGCGGTATTGTTGGCCGGGGTGGGGCTGGCGGCCAAACAATGGACCTGGCCCTCCGGCGCGGCCTGGCTGTGGATCATTGGCGGCAGCTTTTTTGGCCCGTTTTTAAGCTACGTGCTGTTTTATCGCGGCCTGCGCTATTTTGACCTGGGCCAGGGGGCGGTTATCCGCAGCACCCAACCGTTGTTTGTGGCCGTTTACAGCCTGATCCTGTTTGGCGTGTTTATCACGGCCCAACAATGGCTGGGGGGGTTAATGATGCTGGCCGGCGTGGCGCTGATGTTATGGCCGCGCCGGAAGGCCGGGCCATCAAAGATTTGCTATTGGAGAAATTAGGGGGTATGCTGGGGAGTTAGTGGCAGTTTTAGCCGCAGATAACATTAAGGAGCAACTATGAGCAAAGTAAGCTACTATCAATGGGCCAATTTGCCCCAAACCCCTATGGCCCCCCAAATTCAACGGCGATTGGTAAGTGGAGAAAAAGTGATGGTGGTGCAAGTTACCCTGGAACAAGGCGCGGTGGTGCCCGTCCACCACCACCCCCACGAGCAGATGAGCTGCATCCTCTCCGGCAAGCTGGAGTTTGAGAGCAATGGCGCAAAGCGCGTGGTAAGTGAGGGGGAGGTGGTGCATCTGCCATCCAATGTGCCGCACGGGGTAGTGGCGTTGGCCGACGCGGTGGTGCTAGACATCTTTAGCCCGCCCCGCGAAGATTTTTTGACCAAAACTTGAGCTTAACCATGAAAACAATAGATTTACGCAGCGATACCGTCACCCTGCCCAGCCCGGCCATGCGCCAGGCTATGGCCCGGGCCGAAGTGGGCGACGACGTTTATGGCGAGGACCCTACGGTTAATCAACTGGAAAATTTGGCCGCCGCAAAATTGGGCAAAGAAGCGGCGGTGTTTGTGTCTAGCGGCACCCAGGGCAATTTGGTGGCTGTTATGAGCCACTGCGGCCGCGGCGACGAATACATTGTGGGCCAAGACGCCCACACTTATCGTTATGAGGCGGGCGGCGCCGCCGTGTTGGGCAGCATCCAGCCCCAACCCCTGGATTTTGAGCCGGACGGCACGTTGGATTTAGCCAAAGTTAAAGCCGCCATCAAACCCGACGATTTTCACTTTGCCCAAACGCGCCTGTTATGCCTGGAAAACACCCAGGCCGGCAAAGTGCTGTCGCTTGATTACCAGGCCCGGGCCGGCACCTTTGCCCGCCAGCACCACCTGGCCCTGCACCTGGATGGGGCGCGAGTTTTTAATGCCGCGGTAAAGTTGGGCGTTGACGCGCAAGAAATTGCCCAACATTTTGATTCGGTTTCGGTGTGCCTGTCTAAAGGCCTGGCCGCGCCGGTGGGGTCGGTGGTATGCGGCCCGGCGGAGTTCATTAAAGAGGCGCGGCGCTGGCGCAAGATGGTCGGCGGGGGCATGCGGCAGGCCGGCATTTTGGCCGCCGCCGGGATCATTGCCTTAACCGAAATGGTAGAACGGCTGCACGACGACCACGCGAACGCCCGGCGCCTGGCTCAAGGTTTGGCCGACATTCCCGGCTTTTACGTTGATGTGGACATTGTGCAAACCAATATGGTCTTTTTAAACCTGGCCGACTCCCTGAAGGGTAAACTTGGCCCATTCCTGGCCAAACAGGGCATCATCATTGCCGAGTGGGATTATCCCATCCGGGTAGTCACGCATTATGGTATTGACGCCGCAGATATTGAGCGGGTAATTCAAGCGGCGGCTGAATGTAGTCAACAATATTTAAATTAACTTTAGGGCGAGGTAAAATAACTATGGCTAAAAAACCTTACAGCCCCCTGGCTTCCTACACTGAATTGAAGCGCATAGAGGGCGAACTCAACCAGGCCACCACCGTGGACAAAATCCGCGACCTGGTGGTGAAAGACGGTCCCCAAGTGGGCTACAAAGCCTTTTGTTACATGCTCGGCGGCAAAATGACCCCGGAGGCCATGAAACCCGACGAGGCTTGCGTGGCCGCAGCCACGCTGGAGCAACAAGGCGAAAATGAAGCGGCAATGGAGATTTACAAAAAGGTGCTTGCGGTTCATTCAGACCATCCCCTTGCCAGGAGCAAAGTGGAGTAAGAATTTATAGAAGGAGTGAAAAAATGACAACCCAAAATGGAAAAAATCAAAAACTTTCCCAAGAGGAAAATGGGGCCGAGAACGGCACCTGGCGCGTTAAAGTTGGCCTGGCCCAAATGCTCAAGGGCGGCGTAATTATGGACGTGGTAACGCCGGAGCATGCCCAAATAGCCGAGGAGGCCGGCGCTTGCGCCGTGATGGCCCTGGAGCGCGTTCCGGCGGACATCCGGGCGCACGGGGGCGTGGCGCGGATGAGCGACCCCGGCTTGATTGCAAGAATCATGCAATCCGTCTCTATTCCGGTGATGGCCAAAGCCCGGATTGGGCACTTTGTTGAAGCGCAAATTTTGGAAGCCCTGGGCGTGGATTACATTGACGAGAGCGAAGTGCTGACCCCGGCCGACGAGGCATATCACATCAACAAGCATCTTTTTAAAGTGCCCTTTGTTTGCGGCTGCCGCAACCTGGGCGAAGCCTTGCGCCGCATTGGCGAGGGCGCGGCCATGATCCGCACCAAAGGCGAAGCAGGAACGGGCGATGTGGTAGAGGCCGTCCGTCACGCCCGCTCCGTGCTGGGCGATATTCGGCGGTTGCAAAATATGCCGGATGAAGAGTTGATGACCTACGCCAAAGACATTGGCGCGCCCTACGAATTGGTTAAAGAGACCAAAGAGTTGGGGCGGCTGCCGGTGGTCAATTTTGCCGCCGGCGGCGTAGCCACTCCGGCCGACGCGGCAATGATGATGCAGTTGGGCGTGGACGGTGTGTTTGTGGGCAGCGGCATTTTTAAGAGCAACAACCCGGCCAAACGAGCCAAAGCCATTGTTGAAGCCGTGACTCACTATAATAACCCCCAAATTTTGGCTGAAGTGAGCAAAGACCTGGGCGAAGCAATGGTGGGCATCAACATCAGCAGCATCCCCGAGGCCGAACTGATCGCCGGACGAGGGTGGTAAAAAGTAAGTGGTCCATAGCGGGGTAGCCGGGTGAAAAAATATCACCTGGCTATCCTGTTCTTCACCTTGTTATTCGGTTATAGTCCCATTAACCCCTTGACTCGCCCCTAAAAACAATTTATACTTTTAACATTGGGCCTTGTGACCAGAAAAGGCCAAATTTTGCTATGGGCAGGATATTGGTTGGATTTCTGGTTGTGTGGCCAATTTGTTATGGTTCAACCCAAAATTGGTGAAGTGCCTTGACAATTATTATCTGCCTAACCCCTCAAGTCGCCGGTTCGGCCGTGGGGCAAAATTTGGGTCATCCGGTTGCAATCAGATTGCAACCGACGCCCCATTTTTGGGTGGAACAAACCTTGTGTTGTAAAGAAGATGACCACAGATGCTCAACCCCTTGCCATCAAATAATTGGTAATGATTTGACTTGGCCGGTGACAAAACAAAAATAATCCCAGAAAGGATAACCTCCAAATGCAACAGATATTTGGCGATTTTGTGGAGGAGGAGAGCGGCGACGAATACCTGGTGATCCATTTTTCGCCCACCTCTATCCCTCTACAGCAGCGGTGGCGAAATAGTGGTCTATCGGCCGATTTTTTGGCCGAGTACTGGGCCACCTTTTTCCCGGCGCACGATGTCCCTTCTCGGAAAAGACAAATTGAAGTGAAAGGTGCCATTAACTACATTGCCAATGAGCTACTGGAAAACTTGATGAAGTTCAGCTACCGGCAAGTTAATTGCCCGGTGAGTTTGGGGTTATATTTGTATCAGACTGAATTCAGATTCTACGCCAGTAATGCCATTGCTGCTCAAGATATAGGCGATTTCCAGGCGCGGATTCAAACTTTGTTAACCAGAGACCCCCAGGCGTTGTATTTACAGCAGTTAGAAAAAAATGCAGCGGACGAAAACAGCACCGATTCTGGGCTGGGACTGCTCACTATGCTCAACGACTACGGGGCCAAACTGGCCTGGAAATTTGAAACATCCCCTGAAAATTCTGATCTGACCAGGGTCATTACCATGGTCCAGTTGGCCTTATAAAGAAGTTGTTACGGACCTACAGCACACTACCAAATAATGAAATCTGCTATAAGACACTTGGCCCCTAACACCTGACCTTATTTTTGAAGGAGCGATTTATGGAAATCAAAGGTGAGGATTATCACGTTAGTTACAACGCAGCCATAGCCACGGTGACCCTGAAAGGCGCATTGCGGCTGCGCGGTATCACTGAATATAATCATATTATGCAATTGCTCAATGAAGCCATTGCCCAGGCTCCAAATACAGTCACGCTAGATTTGCAGGAGCTTCAATTTTTGAACAGCTCCGGTATCAATGCCCTTTCCAGATTTGTGATAAAAGTGCGGGATCAAGGCAATAGTGAGCTGGTGGTACGAGGATCACGGCAAATTCCCTGGCAAGAAAAATCATTAGGCAATTTCCAACGGTTGATGCCCACGGTACGATTGGAATGGAGGTAAGTTTTAAGAAAGGAGACGCCTGACATGCAGCAAACGTTTGGCAATTTTGTGGAACAAGAAGATGGTCAAGAATACCTGATTATTCATTTTTCGCCTTCCTCCCTGCCCCTGCAACAACGATGGCGAAATACGGGCCTGTCGGCCGACTTTTTGGCCGAGTACTGGACCACCTTCTTTCCGGCGCACAATGGTCTGGCCCGAAATAAACAGCAAGAGATCAAGGGCGCGGTAAACTACATTGCCAATGAATTGTTGGAAAATCTAATGAAGTTTAGCTACCGGCCGGCCAACCAACCGGTCAGCCTGGAACTCTACCTGTATCAAGATCATTTTAAGTTCTATGCCAGGAATGCGATTGACCCCCAAACCACGACGGATTTTCAAACCCGGATCCAGGTATTGTTAACCCAAGACCCGCAGGCGTTGTATTTACAGCAAGTAGAACGCAATGCCGCCAACGAATACTGTACAGATTCCGGGTTGGGGCTGCTGACGATAATCAACGACTATGGGGCAAAGTTGGCCTGGAAATTTGAAACGGACGCCGCAGCCCCTGAAGTAATGATGGTCACCACCATGGTCCAAATAGCGCTGTAGGCGTACACCGGCAACCATTTCACATAAGCTACAAACAAGGAGCACGTTAACGCAATGGAAGTCAAAGGTGAAGGTTATCACATTAGTTATGATGCCACAACAGCTACAGTGGCTTTGCAGGGAGTATTACGGCTGCGGGGAGTGACTGAATACGCCTCCATTGAGCAATTATTGGGGGATGTGGTTGCGTTAAAACCATCCCAGATTACCCTGGACTTGAGGAAGTTACGCTTTTTGAATAGCTCCGGCATAAACATTCTGTTCAGGTTTGTTATCCAGGTGCGGGAGCAGGGGAATAGCCAACTTGTGGTGCAAGGGTCACCACAAATTCCCTGGCAAAAGAAATCATTACAGAATTTGCAACGGCTGATGACCACCGTGCAATTGAAATGGGTATAAGCGCAATATGAACCGGTATAACTGTTGAGGCAAACCGGATTGCCTCACCGTGTCAGGAGTAAGGTGAACAATTACCAGGCGGACGAGCCTAAAACTGAATCGCCTTCGCCAGAAATGCTGCTGGCCGAAATAGCCACGCTGCGCGAGGAGGTAGCCAAACTACAGCGCCAAAACACCGAATTGGAACTACTGATGGAGATGACCACGGAATACTCGGATGACGTGGCCGACGAGTTGTTTGACACAGCAGCAGAGAAAGTGCGGTTGCAAAACTTGCTGCAAAACATTACCCACTCAATGCCTTCGGCCCTGATTACGCTGGATTTTTCTGGCCGGGTGCTAACCTGGAATCCGGCTGCCGCCAGCCTGACCGGTTTGACCATAGAGCAGGTGCAAGGGCAAATATTATGGCAGGTCTGTCCCCAATTAGCTTGTTACCAGGATTTGTTCGACGGCGTGATGGCCGCAAATCAGGTGATGCGCCGGCACCGGGAGCAAATTGCCCTGAAAAATAAAATGCTTTTTTACGAGGTGAGTATTTTCCCCTTAACCAATGATCTGAAAGGCGCCGTGCTGCGCATAGACGATGTAACCGAATGGGTTCAATTGGAAGAGATAATGCTGCAATCGGCCAAAATGGCCAGCATTGGCGGTTTAGCCGCCGGCATTGCGCATGAAATCAACAATCCCTTGAGTGGCATGCTCCAAAGCGTGCAGATGTTACAAATAGCCCTGGATACCCAACGTTCCTCCACCCGGCAAAAAATGCAAGCTTATAAGCTTAACCCTCAACAATTGCATAAGTATTTACAGGCGCACAACCTGTTGGCCTATCTGGACGACATGCGGGCCAGCGGCGAACGAGCCGCCAGGATTGTAACCGATTTGCTCAGTTTCTCCCGCAAAAGTCCTGCTCAAGCAGCCCCGCAAGACCTGAATAAATTGGTGGAAGAGGCGCTGATCCTGGCTTCTACCGACTACGACCTCAAAAAAAGTTTCGATTTTAGAGATTTGAAGATTGTGCGCCAGTTGGCCCCTAACCTGCCGCCAGTAATGTGTGACGGCCCGCAAATTGAGCAAGTGATTCTCAACCTGGTGCGCAATGCAGCTCAAGCTCTGGCTAAACAAAACCGGGCGAATGAGGAAAGAGGGCGATTGATTGTGCGCACCTGCCTGGCCGCCAATGCTGCATTGGTGCGTTTAGAGGTGGAAGACAATGGGCCGGGCATTCCAGAGGAGGTGCGGATGCGGTTATTTGAACCCTTCTTTACTACCAGCGCAATAGGTGAGGGCACAGGGCTGGGATTATGGCTCTGTTGGACCATTGTGGTAGAGCGGCATAAGGGACGGATTTGGGCCGAGTCAGTTTCAGCCGGCGGGGCCCGGTTTGTGGTTGAGTTGCCGGCGAGTGAACAACAAAGTGCTCATTGAGTCAGGAGGGCGGGGATGACGGCTGAAGCAGAACAATCACCTGAAGCATTACTCGCCGAAATCACGGCATTGCGGGCAGAGATAACCAAATTACAGCAAGAAAAGGCCGAGTTGGAACTACTGGTTGAAATGACCGCAGAACATTCCGACCGTGTCACCGACGAGTTATACAGTACGGTTGAGGCGACGCAGCAAGAGAGCGCAGAACGGTTTGAGGTGATTACCGGCACTGTGCCGGTGCCCGTGGTTATCAGCCGGGGTCTGGACGATATACTGGTGTATGCCAACATGGCCGCCAGTAAAATGCTGGGAGTAGCCAGAGAAGCGTTATTGGGGCGCAGCATGGCTGAATTCTATAGCAAACCCGGCGAGCGGGAAAGGATATTGGCCGCAGTGGCCCAACAAGGGGCTGTGGACAACTGGGAAATACAAGGCCAGCAGGCAGACGATGTTTATTTTTGGGCCATGGTCTTTATTCGTCCCTTAACCTTCAATGATGAGCCATGCCTGCTGGAAATCTACTCTGATCTCACCGCGCATAAACATGCCGAACTGGAGCGTGCTCGCTTACAGCAAGAAGTCATCGAGGCCCAACAAAAAGCTATCCAGGAACTCTCCACGCCGGTTATTCCCATTCTCGATGCGCCTGGGGGCGGCATTATTGTGGTCCCCCTGATTGGCAGCATTGACAGCATGCGGGCCAGGGACATTACCCGCTCCTTACTGGCCGGAATTAGCCGGTACGGGGCTAAAGTAATTATCCTGGACATCACCGGCGTGCCTATTGTTGATAGCGGCACAGCCAATCACTTGCATAAAACCATCCAGGCCGCGCGGCTCAAGGGCGCACGTACCATAGTGACGGGTATCTCCGAGGCAGTAGCCGAAACTATTGTTGACCTGGGCATTGACTGGAGTGAAATCACCACCCTGAGCGATTTGCAAACCGGCCTGACAATGGCTCTCTATAGTTTAGGGATTGAGCTGTATTAAATAATTACTTGCTACATTTTGGAGGTCTCCCATGTTTGACCAATGGCTTGACCAGCGCCAGAATCAGCTCATAGATGATTATACGGCCCTGCGCCAACAGTGGGGCGATCCCCGCCCAGAAGAAGCTATCCGCGGTACGATTGAACTGGTCATGCTGCTGCTCATCCAATCGCTGCGCGGTGAGGCGGATTGGGCTGAAGGGATGAAGACGTTTATTCGGCAAGCCCTAAGCTCAGGCCAGACCTCTCCAATGAGTACAATTGAAGCGATGCATAGTTTGCACCTGGTCATCCGGCGGCGTCTGGATAAAGAGACCCTCCAGCACCCGGAATGGGGGGAAACCATAGATGATTATGTATTAACCGCCAGCCGGAGTGTGATCACCGCCCTGGAAAATAATCTAAAACAACACGAACAAGAATTGCGGGAGGCAGCGGAATATCAACGCCTGATTCTGGAAACTACCCCCATGGCCATTCTCATCACCCGCATCGCGGACGGCACCATTCTGTACGCCAACAAAGAGTTAGGCTATATTCTGGATCAAGATGTTGAAACTCTCATCGGCCAGCCCATCCCCAATTTTTACTATAACCCGGAAAGAGACCGCCCCTTTGTGTTGGAAGCCGTGCAACGGCACGGTTATCTAAATAACCACCAATTACAAGCCAGGCGACCCGATGGTAGCCCCTTCTGGGTTTTGATTTCCGTGCATCCTTTTAAGTACAGCCATGCAGACGCCTTGATCACCTCCCTTTTTGACATCACCGAGCATAGACAGGCCACCGAGGCTTTGCGAACTTCAGAAACTCAGTATCGCGCCACTATTGACGCCCTGGGAGATATGATTTACGTGGTTGACGCCGACCTGAAGTTTGTGTTATACAACGCCGAGGTCAGACGACGGCTCGAATTACTGGGCATGACGGGCGAAATCATTGGCCGCGATTTATTCGATGTTTTTCCATTTTTGCCCGACGAAGCCCGCGACGAGTACCGGCAAGTGTTTGCCAGCGGTAAGGCGATCATTACCCAAGAAGTTATGGGGCTGGCCAGCGGGCGCGTCTATACCGAAACCCATAAAATACCCATTGTTGAAAATATCAACGGAACCCCTCAAGTTAGCCAGGTTATTACCATTGCCCGCGACATTACGGCCCAGAAGGCGGCTGAAGCCGAACGAGAACAATGGCAACAAGAACTCATCGAGGCCCAGAAACAGGCCATCCAGGAACTCTCCACCCCCATTATTCCGGTGATGGATAGAATAATAGTGCTGCCCTTGATTG
>JAFGDY010000012.1 GCA_016931895.1 Anaerolineae bacterium | reverse complement strand
TTGACCCCAACAGGGCTGCTCAGCTAATTTAATTTTCAAGGTGCAAAAAGTGTCAACTTATTTCAGGCTGTAATTGAACCATCCCCTCTGTACTTAATTCAATTGACCGGCAGCCTGGAGATTCCTCGTCGCTCCGCTCCTCGGAATGGCATGACGACAAAAGGCAGTCATTTAAGCCCGGCCAGATAATCCTGGATTTTTTGTCTGAGTTGCGCCCCCCACCTTGCCCCCGCGTCCCATTGCTCGCCGGGGCTTTGGGTTACAACCAATTCCTTATAACCATACACCGCCTGAGGCGACAGATTCAATTCCTGGATCAGCCAGGCGATCAACTGCGCCCCGGCCTCAAGCTGGGCCGGGGTGGGGATGGCATTGGTAAAATCTCCGGCAAAACAAACCCCGATAGCTACCGGGTCATATTGGCCGGCGTGTTTGGCCTGAGTGGTCAATTCGTTGGTTTGTTGAAGCTGGCCCTGGCCGGTAACAAAATAATGGTAGCCAATGCCCGGCCAACCCTGGCTGTCTACCCGGTGTTGGGCAATCCGCTCAGCTCCCACCGTAGGGGTCACGGCCGTGTGGTGGATGATGATCCGGTCAATCTGGCTCAGGGGGCGAGAGGGGTATTGTAAGGTGGGATGGTGTTTCAATTGCCCGGTAATGTTCTGAATGGGGGGAGCGGGTCGCGCCGGCGCGGCAAACGTTTCGGTTGGGGCGGCCGGTTGGGTTGGCCCGGAGCCAAAACCAGGAGTTGGCGCAAACACCGGCGTTGGTGGATCTGCCATCCCGCTGCCGGGTTGCGCCACGGGAGACATTCCCCCCGTAGGCTGGGTTTGATATTGTTGTAATTGATTCATCAACTGGCTGTTTTGTTGGCGTAACTGCTCCAACTGGCTTTGCAACTGCGCGCTTTGGTTGAGCAACTGTTGGAGTTGACTCTGCAACTGCGTATTTTGATTTTGCAGTTGGCTCATGCCCGAAGCCACATTCCCGGTCGAGGCAATCGTTCCCGTGCTGCCAATGGGAGCCGTGGGGGTCAGAGTTAGCGGCGGTGGAGGCGCCAGTCCGGCAGCCCCGCCGGACGTGGTGGTGGCTCCAGGCTGAAACCCGGTGCTGACCGTTAGCGGTGGGAATCCGGTTGGCTGGCTGGCCCTGGCCGGCACCAGGGGCGGGCGGGTCATTTGTTGTACTGCCTGCACCACCTGATGCAGCCGTCCATCCTCGCTGCGCCAGGTAAAGCCATCCCAGGAGCGGTCTGACGAAGAGAGAATAAAAAAGGAAGCCGAATTAATGTAGGGGTATTTGAAGCACTCGGTCAAATACTCGGTAAATTCTTTGGCGTGACTGGCCTCGGTAAAGGGAATTTTGTTTTGCACGTTGGAATTGCCCACTTCGGTGAGTTCGATGATTTTGGTGGGGTAACGTTGGTGATAATGTGTAAAGCGCAAGCCCCACGCCGGCAGCAGGTGATTGCGTTCCTGGCCGGGAGGGGTTTGCCAGTAACAATGCACGCCCAGCCAATCGGCTTGCTCAATGGCCGGGCGACAGAGGTCAATCCACTCGATGTCGCGGTGGGGGATAGCCAGCCCCGGAAAACCCAACTGCGCCCAGGGACAGTAGTGTTTGATGATTTCGTAGACCCGCAGGAACCAGGCGTTAAAATCGCGGGCGTCTTCATCGGTCTGGCCCCACCCTTCGATGCGGTCCAGGTGATTCGGCTCGTTGTGGACCTCAAATTTGGCGCAGTAGGGCTGTAGCGCCATCATCTGGGGGATCATGCGCCGGGCAAAGTCCTCCGGGTTGGGGTGGCGATGCACGTCAAAATTGTTCTCGTCGTAGAGCCGGGTAATGAATTCAAGCCCCGGATTTTGGGCATGCAATTTTTTGAAGACCTCCGGCCGGGTGTGGCTCATCATCTTAAGCGTTTCTATTTTGGCCTCGCGGACAGCCCGGTAATCCGCCTCATGAAAACCGGTATCGTTGCGGCCATGCAGTCCAATGCGGCAACTGCGCGCCATGGGACGACCTCCTTGTAGCTGGATAGAACCTTAAATCCAATGTCTGATTATACAATAGGTCGGAGTCCATTGGCAACCCCTCTCACCTTAAATCCGGGCTTGCCCAAAACCTAAATTCGGCTACAATGAGCGGGTTTGAAGAAAGTCAAAACCAACGAACCATTTGGAAAGAGAGGAAAGCCGACCATGACCCATCAACCCTCACCCCAACCCACCCAACGCAGGTGGCGTATTCTGAAGATAGTTTTACTCGCCATCGTGGCCCTGATTGTTGTTGGGGGCATAGCGGCTTATGTTTTGCTGGCCGTCTCGCCCGTGCCGGAAACGTCTGATTACATCGTGGATTTGGCGCGGGTCAGGGAGTTAGCCACGCAGGGCGAGGGCGCGTTTCCGCTCCGCCTCAAGGCCATGATTTTGGCGGAGGGCGCGTTTCCCCAAATCATGGTCATTGCTGGAAGCAGTTTCCAGGAGCAGCGGATGGTTTTCCCCTCGTTCCAGGTAGTGTACGAGGACGGGACCATCATCATTGATGCCATCCAGACGCAAGCCGACCACGAAGCCATGTTCCCCGGCAAACCCTATCATCCCGAAAAGTTTGCCTTGATGCAAACCGCCATGCGTAACAGCCGCCTGATTTTAGCCACCCACGAGCATTTTGACCACATTGCGGGCCTGGCTCAATCGCCCTATCTGGACGAAATCAGGGAAAGGGTTATCCTGACCAGGGAACAGCTTGAAAACGCAGGACCGGATACGGGTTTCACCCCGGAAATGCTGGCCCAATTTACGCCGCTCGATTACGACCAGTATCACCGCATTGCTCCGGGGCTGGTACTCATTAAAGCCGCCGGCCATACGCCGGGCAGTCAGATGATGTATGTGCAGTTACAAAACGGCGCAGAGTATTTGTTGGTGGGGGATGTGGTGTGGAATTCGAAGAATCTTGAACAACTGACCGGGCGTCCCTGGCTGACCAATTTGGTTTTGGGAGAAGATAGAAAAACACACGGCCAGCAAATCAGGACGCTCGCCAACATTGCCCACAATGAGCCTATCCATTTAGTTATTTCTCACGATGGCGACCAGCTTGAAGCGTATTTTCAGCAGGGATTACTGGAGGATGGGTTTGAGTGATCGCGGGGCATTAATCGCCGTTCTCCTGCCACTCGTAAAAACAAAGCAAGGTGCTGCCATACCGGCGCTCGTCGTACAAAACCAGGTTTTGCAAAACCACCGCCTCGTTTTCTACCGGGTGAATCTGCACCACAATAGCCCCATCGGGTAAAAGCCACTGGCCAAGCTGCCGGTCGAGCATTTGCAAAGCCTTAAGCCATAACTGTTGATATTGGGGCGGGGCAATATAGATCAGGTCAAAGGGCTGTCCCGGCGGCGACTGAGCCAAAAATTTGAACGCATCCGCCCGTTTCACATAAGCCCGATTGGCCAAAACCGTCAGCCGCAGGTTTTCGCCAATGGTGCGGGTAGAGGCCTGGCTTTTATCCACAAAGGTCACGTGGGCCGCGCCCCGGCTCAACGCCTCGATGCCCACCGCCCCGGTGCCGCCAAATAAATCCAGCACCCGCGCCTCCAGTATCCAGGTGCCCAAAATATTAAAAAGCGCCTCTTTCGCCCGGTCGGTAATGGGCCGGGTCGCCTCCCCCGGAACGGCCTTTAATTTTCTGCCTTTCGCTGTGCCGGCAATAACGCGCATCTCGCTCTAAGTTCCTCAACAATAAAAAGCCGACACCTGAAGCGGCATCGGCTTTTGGCTGTTCTATTGTTTTATCCTTCGGCCTATCGCCAACTCAACACTTGTTCATCCACAAAATTGTAAGTCAGGTCAAGCTGGTCGTTCACCTCGTTGGAGAACATCTGGCGCTGGTTGGAGCCGTCGGCGTTCATCACCCAAATCTCCCAGCGACCGGCGCGGTCGGTTAAAAACGCAATCTGTGAGCCATCGGGCGACCAGGCCGAGGCCACGTTGTTCCACGGCTTCTGCTCATCTGGGCCAACGGGCACCCACAACGGGGTTTGGGTCAAGCGGACCCGGCCGCTGCCGTCGGCGTTCAAGCGGAAAATATCGTAGCCGGAACTGCCGCCCTGATTGCCGACGGTCACGGCCAGGTAACATCCATCAGGCGAAAACACCGGCGAGCCGTCATTGACATTATCGGTCAGGGGTTCACGATAATCGGGGCGATTAAGGTCAATGCCCAATAAGCCCATGCCGCTATCAGACACAATCCGCCAGGGTTGGCCGGGGTCCCAGGCGGGCCGAAAGGCATACGTGCCGCCAAAAACATCCTCAGACCGGCCATCGGCCAGGTTGACCAGGCGCAGGCCCCAATGAGGGTCGGGCGGGACCAGCCAACAAAGATAAGGCGTCATGCCCTTCATCTTGACTTCAAAGTCGTAAGCATTCATGGGCGGTTTAGGTTCGCTTTTGCTCAAATTATGGCAAATCTCGGCCACTTCCAGCCGCCCGCCGTGTTGGTAGTTGAACATGATTTGCGCACCGTCGAGCGACCAGGTGGGGCCTTTGGCTTTGCGCACTTCGTCAATGATAAGCCGTTCATTGCTGCCATCGGTGTTAATTATCCACAGCGACCCCTGGTCTCCTTGCCAGCGGGTGAAGGCCACGGCCCGGCCATCGGGGGAGAGGACCGGATCAAGCCCGTGGGTCAAACGGCGCAGGCCGCTGCCGTCAGCATTGATGAGCATGATGTCGCCGCCACTGGACAATTGCAAGGCCAGCAGGTTTTGCACCGGCCACTTGGGCGTAAACGGCTCCGGCGTAGCTGCGGGCGGAGGAGCTTCAATAGAAAACGAGGTTATCAGTGGTACCCCGGCCAGAGACCCCCGCATAGTTAAAAATTTGGGCGAAATCCAGCCGCGCCCGCCGGCCTGGGTTTCTATCAACACCCAATTGCCGCCGTCGTTTTGGGCCAATACGGCCACCAGGTCGTTGAGGGCCAACGTGCCAACCGTATCGTGATAAATGCCGGGGCCGCTCTTAATCTCCAATTCGTTGCTATCCACCCAGGCGGTTTGAACCACATAAGCCTGGTCCAGAGACCCCTCGGTCAAGGTGAGGTTGTCCGCCGGCAGCCAGCCGGCCCGGGCCTGGTTAGCCTGGATCACGGCCCAATCCCTTGCGTCGTTCACGGCCAGCACAGTTACTTTTTCATCAACATACATCGTATCCAATAGGCCGGAAGCGGCATCCGGTTCGCGCCGCAGTTCAACCCGGCGGTTGATCTGGCCCTGGGCCACCGGGGCCAGCACTTGACCCGGCAGGGTGGGTTTGTTGACCACTGCCGCTGTTGTTACTGTGCTACCGGTTGAGGAAGCACCGGTTGAGGCCGGGATGGGTTGTCCCGACATGGCCGCAATCGGCGCGAGTTGGTCGGCGGGGTGGCCGTCAACCGGGGCCAAAGAAAGAACCTGGGGCACATCGGTCAAATCGCCCTCAACTTGCAGAAAATCCACCGACACCCAACCTGTTTTATCATCAGCGGTTTTGACCAGCGCCCATTGTTTATCTGTGTTCAGGGCCAACACGGCCACTTCATCGTCACGAGAAAGGGTGCCCAGCAAGTTAAATTCAGCGCCCGGCCTTTGCCGCATATTCAACACATCATTGTTAACCCGCGCGGTGGTTGCAGGCGGCAAGTCGGCCACAAGCAAAGGCCGGAGGTTGGTGGCGCTATTGCCGGCCGGGGCGGTCTCGGCTGAACCACTCGACGCCGAGATTGCCCGGGCAATGAGCGCTGCCACCGGGTCCGGCGGCAAAACCGGCGCGCCTTCCACAGAGCCGGTGATGCGTAAAACTTCGGTAGGTAGCCAACCGTAATTCAGAGCAACGTCAATCACGTACAGCCAATCTCCGGCGGGGTTTTGGCCCAACACGCCTACCAAACTGCTTCGTTCCAGGGTGCTGACCGCAGGATACGACGTTCCCGGTCCCTGGCGGATGGTGGCGCCGTCAACGTTGGTTAAAGCCACGGCCACGGGCGCAAAATCTTTGGTGAGCAGCGAGGAAACCTGCTGCATCAACACTTCGTTCATATCGCCACTGGCCGTAGTTGTATCTTCTACCACTACGGAGGTGGTAACAGGCGCAGGGGTAGGGGTGGCGGCAGGAGGCGGGGTAGGCGTGGCCGTTGGATCCAGGGTAAATTTGGGAAAGGGAGTGGGTGAAACTGCCACGGCAGTGGGCACGGAGGTAGGCCACTCGTCCAAGTTAATCGGCAGGGCAACTTCTTTTTCCTCGGCCAGGCCCACGCCACAGCCAACTAACACGGTGGTCAGGATGAGCAGGATCGGTAAAATCCAGATTTGTTTTTGGTTCATCATAAATTGTTCCTTATTGATTTTGCCGGACCAAGGCCCTGAAAGTTTTAACGCTCTTGGGCCTTCAGCACTACGCTGCATCAGGATCGGTTTCCGGGGACTTAAGGGTCATCGCCGAACCGGGCTGCGGTGACGGGCGCGATTTGGGCGCGGGTTTGGGCGGCCGATCAACAATCAGGGGCGGCTCTTCGCCCGGCTCTCCCAACCCAAAGATGGCTCTGAAGGCCCGGCTGACCAGCCCCCCGCCCCAGTCAAAGAAATTGTAAACCACCGGCACCAGGATCAGGGTTAATAAAGTGGAAGAAATAGAACCGCCAATCACCACTGCGGCCAGCGGGGCCCGGATTTCTGCCCCGGCGCCTGCGCCCAGTAAAAGCGGCATCAGGGCAAAAACCAGGGTCAGGGTGGTCATCAACACGGCCCGGAGCCGCATCCGCCCGGCCTGAACCAGGGCTACCCGGCGTTCCAAACCTTGCTCCTCGCGCAGCAAGTTGGTAAAGTCAACCACCAGAATGGCGTTTTTGGTAACCACGCCGGTGAGCAACACAATGCCCAACAACGACAAGATGTTGAGCGTGTTGCCGGTGAGCCACAACCCGCCAATGGCCCCTACCAACGTGACCGGCAGAGAAAACATAATGGCCAGCGGCTGCAACCAACTCTGGTAAAGGGCCACCAGGAGCATATAAACCAGAACAATGGCCAGGGCAATGGCGGAATACAAATCGGAAAATGACTCGCGTTGAATTTCGGACATGCCCACAAACTTAAAGCCATAACCTACCGGAAATTGAACCTGTTGGTTAATGGCCGCCTCAATATTATTGGTCACATCACCAGAGGCGTATCCACCCCCTACCCCGCTGCCAACCGTTAAAACTCGCTGGCGATTGGCGCGGGTAATCCGGGCCGGGGCCAAACTATTTTCCACATTTACCACCCGGTCAAGAACAATAGGCTGTCCGTTTGCGTAACTCAGGGGTATTTGCAGGAGTTGGTCAAGATTGGCCCGGCCAGATTCATCCAGGCGCATAGTCAGGTCTATTTCGGTATCCCCCGCGGGTTTGTATTTGCCCACCTGGCTGCCGCTCAGGGCCGTCCGCAGGGCGCCGGCCACCTGGGCCGGCGAGAGGCCCAAACTCTGGGCCATATCGCGGTCAACTTCCAGCCGGTTTTCCGGCGTGCGGGCGGCATCGGTATTTTTCACATCAACGGCGCCGGGAACGGTTTTCATTACCGCTTCCACCTGGTCGGCCAATTCAATCAATTTGGCCGGATCATCGCCAAAAAGGCGCACTTCAATGGCGCTGTCGCCGCCTCCCCCACCCATCATTGAGGTGAGAGATACGGATACAATGGCTTCGGGAATTTTATTGAGCAACGGCCGGAGTTGGTCCACCACGTTGGTGGTGCTGCGGTCGCGCAACGTCAGGTCAACCAGTTTGAGGCTGACCGCGGCCTGGTTGGAGGCTCTGGACCCGCCCGTAAAACCGCCGCCGCCGCCGCCGCCTACCCTGGTGAGAACAGAAGACGTTTCAGGCACTTCGCTTAAAACCATGTTCTCTACCTGCCGGGCCACCTGGTCGGTGGCGGCCAGGGTAGTGCCCGGCGGCATTTCAATATTTATTTGCAGCTGGCCGTCATCCTGTTGGGGAAAGAACTCCGCGCCCACATAACCGCCAAACACCAAATAAACGCCGCCCACCAGGGCCGCAACGGCGATGGCTACAGCCAACAACTGCGTAAGCGGGTTCCACAAGAAGAAACGAAGCGTCAGGGCGTAGAAGTCGGCCAACAAATTAAAGCCTTTTTCCCAGAGGTAAATAAACCCATGCCAAATCCAGGCCACCGGGCTGAAAATAAGGCTAAAAACTTTACGCAATCCTGTCGGCGGTGGGCCGGGTTGGCTTTCGTCCTTTAGCAAAAATCCGGCTAACATGGGGGTCAGGGTAAAGGCGATAAACAGAGAAAACAGGGCCGCCGCCGCAATTGTAATTCCGTAAGAGAAGAAAAATTGCCCCACAATGCCCGACATAAAGGCGACCGGCAGGTAAACTACCACGTCTACCAGGGTAATAGTAATGGCGGCAAAACCAATTTCGCGGCGACCGTCCAGGGCGGCCTGCTTGCGCGGTTTCTTGAATTCGGTCAGGTGGCGGTCAATGTTTTCAATCACCACAATGGAGTCGTCCACCAGAATACCGATCACCAGAGTTAAAGCCAGCAGGGTCAACTGGTTCAGGCTAAAACCCAAGGCCCACATCACCAGAAAGGTGCTGATAATAGAAGTAGGAATGGCCAGCAGCACAATAAAGGTGCTGCGGATAGTGTGCAAAAAAACCAGCATCACCAGGCCCGTAATCAAGACGGCCAGGATCAAGTCTTCAATCACGGCATTTACGGCTTCCCGGATGAATTCGGAATTGTCGTTGACCACCAGCAGTTGCGCCCCGGCCGGCAAATCCTGATTGACTTCTTCAACCACTTTACGTAAATTATCGGCAACCTCTACCGTATTGGCATCGCTGGATTTGATGGCGCTGATGCTCACCGCATCAAGGCCATTGTAGCGCAAGATGTTATCTTGGTCTTTCAGGCCGGTTTTCACTGTAGCAATATCACGCAGGTAAACTTTGCCCACGCCCAACGACGAGCCGCCGCCCGAACCACCCTGCCCGGATGATCTGCTCTGGTCCATAACCACAATATTTTCAATTTCTGCCAGGCTGGTAAACTCGCCCACGGAACGGACGGTGGTTTTCCACCGCCCCGCTTCCAGCGATCCGGCGGGGAAGGTGATGTTATTGGCGGCCAGGGCCTGTTGCACTACACTCAAGGGTAGATTATAGGCCGCCAATTTGGCGGAATCAACATAAACTTGCACCTCACGCTCGCGGCCGCCGCCGATGCTGATTGAAGCCACGCCCGGGACGGCCTGAAACCGCGGCTTTAAATCTTGCTCCGCCATTTCATAGAGCGCGCTCTGACTCTGCGGCCCGTTCAACGACATTACCAGAATGGGAAAAGCGTTAATATCCGCTTTAACCACACTGGGGTCTTCGGCTTCGGCGGGTAATTGCACGCTGGCTATCTGGCGTTCCACGTCAATGGCGGCCTGATCCCCGTCGGTATCTTCGGTGAACTGGATGATGACCAGCCCTACCCCCTCGCTTGATTGGGAGGTAAGTTCGTCTATGCCGGAGATAGTGGCTACGGCATCTTCAATGGGCTTAACCACCAATTCTTCAATATCCTCCGGCGAAGCGCCGGGGAAAACCGTGACCACCGTGACCACCGGAAAGTCAACATCCGGCATCAGGTCGAGCTGAAGAAACGTATAAGCGCGATAGCCCATCACCACCAGGGCCAGGATGATCATGAGCATCGTTAAGGGCCTACGCAGAGATAATCTTGTTAGTCCCATAAGTTTTGTCCTTTGGCGTGATAAATGAGAAGTAAGAAGTGAGAAGTGAAAAATGAGAAATAAGAAATAAGATTAACCTTCTAATTTCTAATTCCTACATTTCCTATAACCTGTTTACCGTTTCAACTTTGGCTCCATCGGTTAAATTGGACTGTCCGGCGGTGACCACGGTTTCGCCTGCTGCCAGGCCGGAGAGGATTTCCACGTAGCCGTCGCTGGTCAGGCCGAGGGTAACGGGACGTAATTCAGCCACGTTTCCCTTAATCACATACACCGCATCCTGGCCGTTTACCTCGGTAACGGCATCCAGCGGCACCAGCAGGGTGTTTTGCCTTTCGTCAATCAGAATGGAAAGATTGGCAAACATGCCGCTACGGAGCCGTCCCTCTTCATCCAGGGGAGTTATTTTGACCTCAAAGGTATGGCTATTTTTATCGGCCACCGGGGCAATGCTGCTGACCACCGCCGGAAAATTCTGGCCGGGATAGGCAGCCACTTGCAAGGCCGCGCTCTGGCCTTGGGCTACCTGAGCAATACGCGATTCTTCTACGCCTACGGCCAGCTCTACCTCATTGGACACTTCCAGGGCCACCGGGGCCTGCGGGCCAATGGAACTTCCCTCGGTGATGTACAGTTCGGCAATGATGCCGGCAAAAGGCGCTTCAATGGTGGTTTCGTCTAACTGGAGATTGGCCAGTTCTACGGCGGCTTCAGCCTGCTCAATCCCCACCCCGGCAATTTCAAAATCTATGTCGCGGAAGGGTTGTTTGGCCAGCGTAACGGCCAGTTCTGCCTGCACCACCTGGGCCATGAGCGGGGCCAGTTGGGCGTCGCCGGGGGTTGTTTGCAGGTTGTAAGCGGCCAGGGCAGTTTCATAGGCCACGGTGGCCTGTTCCAGGGCCAACGCTTGCGGCATCATACCCACATTACCGGCCCAGGCAATCTTATCGTACTCAGCCTGCGCCAAACGCAGCGCCGCCTGGGCGCTGGCCAGGTTAGCCGCCGCGGTGGTGCGCTCGTTGTCGCTGATGGTGGCCACATCGTCTAAGGCGGCGCGGGCCAATTGTAAGGCTGCTTCGGCTACGGCAATCTCTTCGGGGCGCGCGCCCATTTTCATTTTGGCCAGTTGTAACTTGGCCGTGGTCAGGGCGGCCTGGGCTTGCCTAAGTTGAATAACATACAGGTCTCTTTCCAGCGTCACCAGGGGGGCGCCAGACTGCACCTGGTCGCCTACTTCCACCAACACAGTTTCAACGCGGCCAGACGCGCCGGGCATAATTTTGACTTCATCCTTGGCCGCCAGGTTGCCGGTGTAAGAGAAAACCAAAGCAATATCGCCGGTTTCGGCGGTAGACACTTCAACCGGGGTAATTTGCTCCGGGGTAGGCGTTGGCGCAACGGCCTGGGCCGCGCTAGAGGTTGAACTGCACGCCGCCGTAAACAGGCTCACGCTTAAGAGCAAAATAAAAGAAATAACTGAAAGGGGATTTTTAGGGAGTCTTTTCATCAACAATACCCTCCAAAATTATAGGTTTGGTGGATTCAAATTTTGGTTTGGCCGGTAGATCTAATTTTTTATACGACACAAGTACTCATAAGTTTTAAAATCTATCAGGTGAGAGTCAAAAAGTGATTATCACCTTTTTCTCTCTAAAAAGTACTATGGACTCTTTCCATCCTCTAATTTAGCATAATGAATAGGATCACTGACAAACCGGCGCAATTTTTCAATTTCAGCGTCCCATTCGTCGGCGGCCAATGATTTGTATCGGCCCACGTGCATCCGCAGTTTGTGGGTAAAAAGTTGTTCAAGCATGGCCAGTTCATCGTCGGACAGCCTGGCATAGCCCGTGAGCGCGTCTTGCACCATTTCTGCGTTGATGCGCTTGACCAAGTTCATCCCGGCCGGGGTGGCTTCTACCAGCACTATTCGCCGGTCTACCTCGCTGCGGCTGCGTTGCACCAATTCCATTTTGACCAGCCGGTCAATAATGCCGGTCATAGTGGGCGGGTCTTGAAAGGTAACGTTGGTCAAGTCTCGCATAGGGCAAGCCTGCTGATGGGCGGCCAAGGAGGCCAGCGTGATATATTGGGGAAAGGTCAAGCCAAAGGGTTGCAATAAATGCGTGAGTTGCCGCAGGGCCACCCACATGAGGTAATGAAATGAGTCTTTGATGGCGCGAATGCGTTCTTCTCTGGAAATGGAGATGGTCATAAACAAAGTGGAATTTGGGAATATATTTATAGCTACAAATAGTTAGCGTTAAAAAATATTTGCTCAAGTAATAAAGACCAGGAAAATATACTCAAGATAAAACGTTTGTCAAATTTTAGCGACTGACATTTCATCAGGCAGTAGCCTGCTGGGTTATGCCATAAAATGGTGTTATATTGGGCAAAGATGCGGTATAATATTCTATATTATCATTTCTCAAAAACGCGCCGATAATCCGGGCAGGTCAGGAGTAGATGAATGAATGTAACCGCTGAAAATCCGGCCAATGAGGCTAAAGAACAAACCATCTTGATCATTGAAGATGATCCGCTCAGTCTAAAAAGCACCGCCCGTTATCTGGAAGATATGGGCTGCAAAGTTTTGATGGCCCGCAGCGGGGAAAATGGGCTTGAGCGGGCCAGGCTGGGCCGACCTGATCTTATTCTGCTAGACATTCTAATGCCGGGGATAGATGGTTTTGAAACATGCCGGCGACTGAAAGAAAATCCGGACCTGCAAGATATTCCGGTGATTTTTATGACCGGCCTGACCGAGGAGGAGTATAAGCTCAAAGGGTTTCAGGTAGGAGCCGTTGATTATATCACCAAACCGCTCCAGGTTGAAGAAGCATCGGCCCGGATTCGCACCCATTTACGGTTGCGAGAACTCACCGAACAACTGGAACAAAAAGTTATCGAGCGAACCCAAGCCCTGGCTACGGCCAATCAGCAGTTACAGCAGGAGATTGCCGAGCGCAAGCAAATTGAAGAAGCCTTGCAGAGTGAAAAGGCTCTGCTAGATGCCCTCCTGGATAACATCCCCGACAGTATTTATTTTAAGGACTGGAAATGCCGGTTGACCAGGGTCAACCGCAAAATGTTGCAAGACCTGAACCTGGGCGATATGAGTCAAGCCATCGGTAAAACGGATGTAGAACTATTTGGAGAAGAGTTTGGCCGCAAAACCCTGGCCGAAGACCGGCAGCTTATAGAAACCGGCCAGCCGATCACGGCCCTGATCGAGAGCAGGCCCCTGGAAAATGGGCAAATCAACTGGACCTTGACCACCAAAGCCCCTATCCGGAACACGGCGGGCCAGATTATTGGCCTGGTAGGCGTGACCCGTGAAATCAATGAACTCATCCAAACCCAGGAACACCTGCGCGAGAGCGAGGAAAAATTTCGCCACATCATCGAGTCTATCCCCATGGGAATGCACATGTATCAATTAGAGCCTGACGGCAGGCTGGTTTTTACCGGGGCCAACCCGGCCGCCGACAAAATTTTGGGCGTGGACAACGGCCAATTTATCGGCAAAACCATTGAAGAGGCCTTTCCCCACCTTACTGAAACAGAAGTCCCAGAAAAATATCGCCTGGCCGCCGCCGAGGGTCAGACCTGGCACACCCGTCAAATCACCTACCAGGATCGGCAAATTAGCGGCATATTTGAAGTGTATGCCTTCCAGACTGCGCCGGGAAAAATGGCAACCACCTTTTTAGACATCACCGCGCGCAAACAGGCCGAAGCAGAACGCGACCGTTTATTCAATCTATCCATAGACCTGTTAGGCGTGGCCGGATTTGACGGCTTTCTGAAACAGGTCAATCCGGCCTGGGTAAAAACCCTGGGCTGGACAGAAGAAGAACTATTGAGCAAACCGTGGCTTGACTTTGTCCATCCTGAAGACCATCAAGCTACCATTGCCACCGGGGAACAACTGGCGGCCGGTCAGGCGGTCATCACGTTTGAAAATCGGTACCGCTGCAAAGATGGCTCTTACCGTTGGTTTTCGTGGAACTCGTTTCCTCTGCCAGACCAGAATCTTATTTTTGGCGTCACTCGCGACGTAACCGCCCAGAAGCAGGCCGAAAAAGCGCTGCGGGAATCTGAAGAGATGTTACGCCTGATCTTCGACAATGCCTTTGACGGCATCAGCGTGCATGCAGAATTCCCAGAAAGCGACACCCGCGCCCTGATAGATTGTAATGCCCGTTACGCCCAAATTGCCGGGCGCAGCAAACAGGAACTCTTGGAGATTGGCAATACGCTATTGGTGCAGCGGGCCAGTGGCAACGGCCTCGACTTGAGTCGGCGAGATTTTATAGACTTGATGCAAACAAGGGGGGCTTTTAAAGGAACTTTCTCCTGGCTGCGGCCTGATGGCCGGGAAAATATAGTTGAATATACGGCGGTTCAGGTGAAAAGAGGGGATAGGCTGCTCACCATCGGCATTGATCGGGAGATTACCGAACGCGTACAGGCCGAAGCTGAAATTTTGCGGTTGCAGCACCTGCTGCAAAATATCACCGACTCCATGCCCTCGGCCCTGATCACCCTGGACCCCGCCGGACGAGTTTTAACCTGGAATCCGGCCGCCGAAATTCTGACCGGACAAAAGGCCGGCCAGATGCAGGGCCAATCACTCTGGCAAACATGCCCGGAACTGGAACAATACCGCCAAATCTTTGAGCAAGTCATCAACCAAGGCCGCGTGGCGCATCTGCACCGGGAACAACTTCTCTCTGAAGCCGGAACCAGCTATAGGGACGTGAGCGTTTTTCCTCTTGAGGCCAACGATATTGAAGGGGCGGTGCTGCGTATTGACGACGTTACCCAGCGGGTGCAACTGGAGGAGATAATGTTACAGTCGGCCAAAATGGCCAGTGTGGGCGGCCTGGCCGCAGGCGTGGCCCACGAAATCAACAATCCCCTGGGGGCCATGATCCAGAGCGCCCAGATGTTGCAACTGGCCTTTGATCCCAACCGGCCTCGCACCCGCGAATCGCTGCAAGAATATGGCGTTGACCCCGAGGGACTGGCGCGTTATCTGCAAGAACGCGGCCTGCTGGAATACCTGGACGGTATCCGCAACACCGGCGCACGGGCGGCCAAAATTGTGGCCGATCTTCTCAGCTTCTCCCGCAAAACCTCTTCTGCGGCTGCGCCCCATCACCTGAACAGGCTGGTAGAACAAACCCTGGCCCTGGCCGCCGCCGATTATGACTTAAAGAAAAAGTATGATTTTCGCCACGTTGAGATTATTTTAGAACTGGCAACCGACCTGCCGGAAATTATTTGTGATGGACAGCAGATTCAACAGGTGATTCTCAATTTGGTGCGGAACGCCGCCCAGGCTATGGCCAGGGCAAGAGAAGAAAAAAGAGAGGAGAGGGGGCGTTTGACCTTACGCACGTTGTATCGGGCCGAAATTAAAAACCGGAAATCAGAAACCCAAAATCGCGGGTGGGTCAGATTGGAAATAGAAGACAACGGGCCGGGCATACCGGAAGAGATGCAAGAAAGACTCTTTGAACCGTTTTTTACCACCAAAGAGGTGGGCGAAGGCACGGGCCTGGGCCTGTGGCTATGCTGGACCATTGTGGTTGAGCGCCACCAGGGACAACTTTTTATTGAACCGGCGACTGAAGGCGGCACGCGCTTTGTGGTAGAATTACCAATATCGGGCTAAGGCTCTATTATTTTTGTAAGGAGGGTATTATGGCCAGCAAACGCATTTTGGTGGTAGACGACGAGCGGTTGACCCGTATCTCCCTGGCCGATTTTTTGCGAGAAGCAGGTTACGAGACGGTTGCGGCCAGCAACGGCCAAACAGCCCTGCAACTCCAGCAAGAACACAGTTTTGACGTGTGTATTGTAGATATCCGCATGCCTGGCCCGGATGGCGTTGAAACCATTCTCGCGCTCCACCGGGTTGCGCCCGGCACCCGTTTTATTATCTATACCGGCTCCCTACAATTTACGCTGCCGTTGTCCTTAGAAGAGCTGGGGTTATCAGAAGGCCACATTGTGCGCAAACCTGTGCTCGACATGCAAATTTTTGTAACCTTCATCGAACAAACCTCATTGAACAAATGAGCCTATCCTAAAAAATCAGGAGAATCAATTTATGGCCAAAAAAACGGAATCTACTCGCTCGCCGGCGCACGAGCAAGCCACCCGCGAACACATTTTGATCATAGACGATGAACCCCTCATCCGGCGCACCCTGGCCGATTACCTGGCCGAATGTGGCTATAAAACCTTCACCGCGCCCGACGGAGCCGAGGGCCTGAAGCAGGCCCGCTCCCAACGGTTCCACATGATCTTGGTAGATTTGCGCATGCCGCGGGTGGATGGGCTAAAAGTGATCACGGCCCTCAAGGCGGAACAACCCGAACTGCCCTTAATTGTTGTCTCCGGCACCGGCGTATTAAGCGATGCCATCGAAGCCATCCGCCAGGGCGCGTGGGATTACGTAACCAAACCCATTCAGGATATGGCCGAAATTGCCGTGGTGGTGGAACGGGTGTTGGAAAGAGCGCGGTTGAGGGCTGAGCGCGACCGTTACCAACGTGAATTGGAACAACTCAACCGTTCGCTGGAGGCCGAGGTAGCCCGCCAGGTAAAAGACTTGCGGGCGCAAAACCGTGAACTGCATGCGCTCAACCGCGTCTCCGAAGCCATCAGCGCGCCCCTGGACCTGGACAGCATGCTCGACCGGGCGATTGAGGCCGCCATAGCCGCCCTTGAGGCCGACGGCGGCGTAGTCTGGCTGCTCAACCCCACCACCGGCCAATTGAGCATTGTGGCCCTGCGCGGCTTGCCTGAACCCCTGGCCAAGTCGGCCCGGTCTATTCCCCTGGGAGAGGGTATCATCGGCCAGGTGGCCCAGAGGGGGCAACCTCATCGCGGCGAGGATTTTGCCAACGACCCCTGGCTGACCAAACTGGCGGCTAAGAGTGGATTTCATTCATGTTTATGTGTGCCCTTGAAAGCAGGGGACGAAACAGATCGCCAACAGCCGGTGGTAGGCGCCCTGGGCATCGCCTTGCGGGCCAGGCGCAACTTTAACCAACACGAAGTTGAGTTGATGGCTACCATTGGCAACCAAATTGGCGTGGCGGTTACCCGCGCCCAATACGCCGCCGACCTGAAACAGGCCAATGTGCAATTGGAACAACTGCTGGCCCAAATTCAAGCCCAGGCCCGGCAAGTCCAACAAATTGTAGACACGGTCCCGGAAGGCGTTCTCTTTTTGAATACCCAGGGCAAAATCATTCTGGCCAACCCGGTAGCCGTCAATAATCTGGCTGTTTTGGGAGACGCCAAGCCGGGCGATGCTCTTACTCATCTGGGCAACCGTTCGCTAACAGAACTCCTCTCCGCTCCCCCCAAAGGGTTATGGCACGCTGTTACCGTGGAAAACGGCTCCTTTGAAGTTATCGCGCGCGCCCTTGAAACCGACTCCGATCCTGGCGGCTGGGTGCTGGTTATCCGCGACGTAACCCAGGAACGCGAAATTGAGCGGCGCGTCCAGCAGCAAGAAAGGTTGGCCACCGTCGGCCAACTGGCCGCCGGTATTGCTCACGATTTTAACAACCTGCTTACCGTTATCACCGGCTATAGTGAAATTTTGTTACAACATCACGCCGACCCGGCAGACCCGCAACACACCGACCTGGAACAGATTTACAAAGCCGGTAAACGCGCCTCAGCGTTGACCCGCAAATTGCTGGTCTTTAGCCGCCAGCAAATGATCCAGGCGGAGGTCATAGACCTTAATATTGTGATCACCGAAATGAACGAATTGCTCCGGCGTTTGATCAGTGAAAACATTGAGCTGGTCACCTCGCTTGAGCCAATGTTAGGCCGGGTAAAAACCGACCCGGGCCAAATTGAGCAAATCATTATGAACCTGGCGGTCAACGCCCGCGATGCCATGCCCCAGGGCAGCAAATTGACCATTGAGACCACCAATGTTGATCTGGACGAGGAGACGGCCGGCCAGCACCTTGACTTGAAACCAGGTCCATACGTGCTGCTCTCGGTGAGCGACACCGGCATCGGGATGGACCGGAAGACTCTATCGCACATTTTTGAACCTTTTTTTACCACCAAAGAATATGGCCGGGGCACCGGGCTGGGCCTATCTATTGTTTATGGCGTGGTGCAGCAGAGCGAGGGACACATCACTGTTACCAGCCAGCCAGGGCAGGGCACTACGTTTCAAATCTATCTGCCCCGCCATAAAGAAACCATAGAGTCGGCCGGCCAAGGACGGGCTGCCGCTGCTCCCTCGCGCGGCACAGAAACAATCCTGCTGGTAGAGGATGATGAAATGGTTCGGGAATTGACGCAGTATGCCTTGCATCAAGATGGCTACCGGGTGTTGGTGGCCCGGCACGGCCGGGAGGCGCTCAAAATTGTCCAAGAACACGCCGGCCCAATCCATTTACTCCTCACCGACATCGTCATGCCCGGCGGTTTGAGCGGACACGACCTGGCCGAACAGATAACGGCCATTTATCCAGAGACAAAAGTGCTCTATATGTCTGGTTACGCTACCGATGCCATTTTTCAGCCCGACATCTTGGCTTCAGAGATAGCTTTTCTCCAGAAACCGTTTATGCCCAGCACCCTGGCGCGTAAGGTGCGGGAGGCCTTGGAGTCCGCTTAGTGAGGAGAGGCAAGATGAAACAAACCCTATCCCAAATCCAGGCCAAATTTGGCCCAAAAGAAATTATCAATGCCGGGGTTGGGCTGGCAGTGATAGCCTTGCTGGCTCTATTTTTTATACTGTGGAAGGGAGAAAAAACCATCAAAATAGGGGCTATTCTCTCGCTGTCCGGTTCAACCATGTATGTGGGCGAGGAAACCAGGGATGGCATGCTGTTGGCCGTTGACCAGATCAATACCTGGGGTGGGGTTAACGGCCAGAAGATAGAATTGATTATTGCAGACAGCCAAGCAGACCCACTAAAAGGTGAAGCAGCGTTCAATACCATAGAAGCAACCCACCACCCCATTTTGTATGCTTCAACGTTGAGTGGGGTGAGTATTGCTTTGGCCCCCCTGGCCCAAAAAAATCAGGTGGTGCTGATCGGTTTGGCTACCACCGCCCCGGAATTTACCCGGCAAAACGAATGGGTGTTCCGGTATTTTTCCACCGCCAGAGATGAAGTTCCCCCTATTTTAGCCATTTTGGCCGAGTTGAGGGTCAAAAATTTAGGCGTTATCTATATTGATGACGCTTTCGGGCGCTCCTTTTTTGTCTTAGCCCGTGCGGAATTTGAAAAAGCCGGCGGCGTTGTTAGCGGGGAGTCTTTTGACGGCCAAAGCCTTAACTTCCAAAAACAGCTCGCCCGGCTCAAAAATACCGAGGCCATCTATGTGGCCGTGAATCCCGGCCACCTGGAAAGCCTGTTCAAACAAGTGCAGGAGGCGGGCTACAACGGGCCTATCCTGGCGGCGGGAAACGCCAGCGTGCCTGCGGTCAGAAGCCTGCCGGAGGCAAACGGCGTTTATGTGGTTGCGCCCATCATTTACGCGCCAGATTTTCTCTATGCCCGGGAAGTCAGCGAAAAGTACGAGGCCAAATATGGCAAACCCTTTAATCATTATGCGGCGGGCGGTTATGACCTCATCAAGTTGCTTGCCGGTCTGCTGGAAGGTAAAGAGATTTCAAGAGAGCAAGTGAAAAAGCTGTTGGAACAAGGGTTTACTTATCCAGGCGTTTTTGGCGAACTCAATGTTGCCCCCGGCGAACACGAGATAGGCTTTCCCTTCCATCCGGCCCAGATTGTCAACGGCGAGGTTAAGTACCGATGAGCAGGAGACGGATAGGCATAGGCGTCAGATTAACGGCGGGGTTTACGCTGGTGGTGGTGCTGCTGGCGGCCCTGGCCTTGTATGCGGTGTGGGTGAGCCAAGAAGCTTTACAGGCATCTGTGGGCAGAGGGTCTGTTTTTTTGGCCGATGAAATGTTAAAAGGAATAGACCATAACCTTTATTTCCGGCTTGAGGAGCTGCAAAAATACACTCAAGATTTAACCTTGCAAAAAGTAGTGGCCGGGTCGAACCGGGAATTTGATCAGCTCAAGGATGCGCAGGCATATATCACAGAAAAGGATCAAGCATGGACCGCCGCCCCGGTCCAAACTGTCACCCCTTTTATGCAAGCCCTCCTAAACAATGAATTATCAGCCGAGTTAAACGCCGTATTTATTAAAATGTATGAGAAAAAATATGGCTACGCCATTTTTGACGAAATATTGGTGACCAACAAATATGGCGCAAATGTGGCCCAAACCGGCAAAACTTCTGATTACAGGCAGGACGATGAAGAATGGTGGCAGAAGGCCCAAGAACAAGATTTTTATGTGAGCAACATGGAGTACGACGAAAGTACGGGCACGTATGGGATCAGTATGGCCGTTAGCATTGACGATGACGGGGGAAACCGGTTGGGCGTGATCAAAGCGGTGGTGCCGGTAGGCGGCATTGCCAGGGAAGCCGAATTTGCCGCCAGAAAATACGAAACCGCCGAGATTGAATTACTGACCCAGGATGGCCGCAGAATTTACGCCACCAAACCGTTTAGATTTTTGGAGGATATATCTGATAAAACATTTTTTAAAAGGATAGAGGCTGAGAGCGGTTTTTTTGTGGTTGAGGAGGCCGGCCGGGAAAAGCTGTTTGCCTACACTTCCTCCAGGGGATATCGAGAGTTTGCCGGACTGCCTTGGGTGCTGGTGGTAGACTATGATGTGGAAGAGGTTTTAAAACCAATTTTTGGCTTAAGAAACAACATTCTCATTGCCTCTGCGGTGTTGATTATTATCAGTATCGTCATTGCCTTGTCCGTTTCCCGGTCCATTGCCAGGCCCATTGTCAAATTCAGGCATGCGGCTGAAGATATTGCCCGGGGCCAGTTGGGCATTCAAATTGATCCTCAACTGCTGGCGGTCAATAATGAAATCGGCGACCTGGCCCGCTCTTTTACCACAATGGCCCAATCGCTGGCCCAACGCCAACAAGAAGTAACCGAACGGACCAGACAATTAGAAGTTTCGCAAGAGGCGCTGCGGGAGAGCGAAGAAAAAATTCGCAAAATATTCCTCTCCTCGCCCGATGCCATTATCGTTTCCGATTTAACCGGCCATATCACGGCCTGCAACCAGGCCGCCTTAAATGAATTTGGTTTTACCACCGAAAAAGACCTTATTGGCCAAAACGGGCTGGACCTGGTGGCTCCCCAGGACAGGCGCCAGGCCGGAAAAAATATCCAAAAAACCCTCAAACAGGGCACGCGGGGGGAGAGTCAATACACCCTTATCACCAAAAATGGTCGCCAATTCCCGGCCGAAGTCTCCAGCAGCGCCATCCTGGATGCGAAAGGTCAACCGGTATCTTTTGTGATTATCATGAAAGATATTAGCCGGCGCAAGCGAGCCGAAGAGGAGCTAATACAATACCGCGATCACCTGGAAGAATTGGTCGCCGCGCGGACCGCCGAACTGAACGAACGGGTGACAGAAATTGAGCAACTTAACAACGCTATGACCAAACTGCTGGCAGACCTGCAAACAACCAACCGCAATCTGGAGCGGACTGCCCGCAAATTGCAGGTAGCCAACCAGGAATTGGAAGATTTTGCCTATGTGGTTTCGCACGATTTAAAAGCGCCGCTGCGGGCCATTACCCAATTGGCCGATTGGATTTCAGCAGACTATAAAGAAACGCTGGATAAAGAGGGGCAAGAGATGCTGCAATTGCTAAACCACCGCACCCGGCGGATGCACAACCTCATTGAAGACATTCTGCAATATTCGCGGGTGGGTCGCCTGGCAGAAAAAGAAAGAAAGATTGATCTTAACCAACTGGTGCGAGAAGTTGTTGAAATGTTAGCCCCGCCGGAGCATATCCGGGTAACGCTTGAAAACAAGTTGCCCCTTGTGGTTGGTGAACCAACCCGGCTGGAGCAGGTTTTTCAAAACTTGCTGGCCAACGCCATTAAATTTATTGACAAGCCAGAAGGCCAGATTAGAATTAACTGTGTAGCGCAAGCTGCCGGCTGGACCTTTAGCATTGCCGACAACGGCCCCGGCATTGAAGAAAAATACTACCCCAAAATCTTTCAAGTGTTTCAAACCCTGGCCCCCCGTGACGACCCCGAAAGCACCGGCATTGGGCTGGCCCTGGTCAAAAAAATCATTGAGGCCTGGGGGGGCAAGATTTGGGTTGAATCGGAAATTGGCCGGGGGAGCGCTTTCTTTTTTACTTTTCCCCAGAAAGAGGCAAACAACCTTGAGAAACACTAAACCCATTCTACTTGTGGAAGACGACCAGGTAGACGCCATGATCGTCAAACGAGCCTTGCAGGAAATCAAAGTAAGCAATCGCCTTTACCTGGCCGGCGACGGCGAGGAAGCCCTGCATCTACTACAAGCGCCGAACCAGGAAAAGCCGGGCCTGATTCTGTTGGATTTGAACATGCCCCGCATGAACGGCATCGAGTTCCTGGGCCTGGTCAAACAAGACAAAACGCTCAAAAGAATTCCGGTCGTCGTGCTAACCTCATCCGGTGAGGTGCAAGATAAGATAGACAGTTTCAATCTGGGCGCAGCCGGGTATTTACTCAAGCCCATTGAGTATAAACAATTTGTAGAGATGGTCCGCACCCTTGACGCCTATTGGACCTTGAGCGAACTGCCGCCCGAGGGGTAAAGCAATGGAAGAAAGAATTAAAATTTTGCTGCTTGAAGATGACCAGGTTGACCGGATGGCCTTTGAGCGTTTGGTGAAACAGGAGCAGCTGCCTTACGACTACGTGCTGGCCACTTCCGTGTCAGAAGCCAGGCAGGCTTTGCAGGCCAACCACTTTGACGCAGTGCTGGTTGACTATTTGCTTGGCGACGGCACCGCCTTTGACCTGTTTGCCGACATGGGCGACACGCCTTTTGTTATTGTCACCGGCAGCGGCGACGAAGCCATTGCCGTGGAGGCCATGAAAGCCGGCGCCCTGGATTATCTGACCAAAGACCCCCAGGGAAATTACCTCAAAACCCTGCCGGTTACGGTAGAAAACGTCATCCGCCACAAACAGGCCGAAGCAGAGCTGAAACAATACCGAGAACATCTGGAAGAGTTGGTGACCGAACGCACCGCGCAATTGGCTGAAGCCAATAAACAGCTTGCCGCCGAAATTGCCGAACGCAACCGAACCGAAGAAGAAGTGCAGCGCCGCAACCGCGAACTGACTCTGCTCAACCGGGTCATCGCTGCTTCAACCGCCAGCCTGGAACCGGACACCGTTCTGCAAACGGTTTGCCGTGAGCTGGCCGCAGCCTTTGACGTGCCCCGGGTGGCGGCCACGCTTTTCAACCCGGAGAAAACCGAAGGGAAAGTGATTGCCGAATATTCTACCAGGGACGAATCAACCACCGTCGGCCAAATTGTGCCGGTAAAAAATAACGGTCTATTCCAAAACCTGCTGGCCCACAAAACGCCTTTAACAGTGGATGACGCCCAAAACGACCCACAGTTAGTGTTGGCGCATCACCTGATGTGCCAGCGCGGCACAGTGTCCTTGCTCCTGTTGCCCCTTACCAATAAACAAGAGATCATTGGGAGTTTGTGCCTGAATACCACCGAGCCGCGCCACTTCACCGCTGAAGAAATTAACCTGGCCCGGAGCGTGGCCGAGCAGGTATCGGGGGTATTGGTCCGCGCCCAATTGGTCCAGGAACATCGCCAGTTGGAGGAGCAATTGCGGCAAGCGCAAAAAATGGAAGCCATTGGCCGGCTGGCCGGAGGCATGGCCCACGACTTTAATAATTTGCTGACCGTTATCACCGGCTACAGCGAACTGCTGCTGCATCGCCATATTGAGCGCCATGATCCGCGCTACAAAGACATTGAGCAAATCTTTAAGGCGGGCGAACGAGCCACCGCCTTGACTCGCCAATTGCTGGCCTTTAGCCGCCAGCAGGTCATTCAACCGGAGATATTGGACCTCAACGCCATTATCACCGACACCAACGAAATGCTCCGCCGCCTGATCAGCGAGGATATAGACCTGATCACTATTCTGGACCCAACCCTGGGCCACATCAAAGCCGACGCTAACCAAATTGAGTCCATCATTCTCAACCTGGCCGTCAATGCCTACGACGCCATGCCTCACGGCGGCAAATTGACCATCAAAACAAGCAATCTTAAACTCGGTGCCGGCAGCGCAGACAAGCCCATCGGCCTGGAGCCTGGCCGGTATGTGCTGCTGACCGTCAGCGATACCGGCATTGGCATGGACGCCGAAACCCTTTCGCACATCTTTGAACCTTTTTTTACCACCAAAGCAAAGGGCAAAGGCACGGGGTTGGGGCTGGCTACCGTTTACGGCATTGTGCAGCAAAATAAGGGGGGCCTTTCCGTTTCCAGCCAGCCGGGGCGTGGCGCCACCTTTCAAATCTACCTGCCCCAGATTGAGCCGGTCAAACCCTTAGCCGGGGCAGAACCGGGTTTGAGCAAACCCTTACGCGGCACAGAGACCATTCTGCTGGTAGAGGATGAAGATATGGTCAGAGAATTGGCCCGGTACGCTTTAGTTCAAAACGGCTACCGCGTGCTTGAAGCCCGCCATGGCCGGGAAGCCCTGGAGGTTTGCCGGCAGCACGAGGGGCCGATTCATCTGCTCCTGACCGATGTGGTGATGCCCAGCGGGTTGAGCGGCCGCAACCTGGCCGAGCAATTGACGGCTTTATATCCAGAAACAAAGGTACTCTATATGTCGGGGTATGTAGACAAAGCCATTGTTCAACGCGGAGTATTGGATCCAAATATTGCTTTTTTGCCAAAACCGTTTTCGCCCGTGAGCCTGTCTCGCAAAGTAAGAGAAGTGCTTGATGCTTGACCATCATCGTCCAAGCCGCGGAACGGTAAGCAACAGACCATTGGGGTTTGCCTAGAATAGAGCAGGTGGGTAAAATCTACGCAAAATTCAATTTAGGATTAGAGACCGGGTATTATGTTCAAACGACCATCCAGAATGCCCTCAATGACCGCCGGTATCCTGCTCAATAACCGCTATCGCCTGGAAGAAGAACTGGGTGAAGGCGGAGCCGGTATTGTTTACCGAGCCACAGATGAAGAATTGGGGCGCACGGTAGCCATTAAACTGCTCACCGACCGGGGCGGCATGGCCGCCGATAAACTGAAACGCTTTCGCAGCGAGGCTCGCTCCGTGGCCCGCCTTAACCATCCCCACATCATCACCCTTTTTGATTACGCCGAAACCGAGGAGGGGTGGCCTTACCTGGTAATGGAATATATCCCCGGCCAGGACCTGTGGGCGCTTGATAACAGCTACAGCCCCGATTTGATGCCTTTTGCCGAATCCCTGCCCATCATAGACAGCATTCTGGCCGCCCTAGAATATTCCCACCGGCACGAGGTTATCCACCGCGACCTCAAACCCGAAAACGTAATGATTACGCCCGACAACCAGGTGAAAGTGATGGATTTTGGCCTGGCCCGGATCCAGGGCCAATCCCGCCTCACCCAAGACGGTCTGGTGGCCGGCACAGCTTCTTACCTGGCCCCCGAACTGGCCCTGGGTGAAGGCGGAGACCATCGGGTGGATTTATACGCGATGGGCGTGATCATGTATGAGTTGCTTACCGGACGCCGCCCTTTTTCCGGGGAGGACCCCCTGACCATCATCTCCCAACACATCCACGCGCCGGTAGTGCCGCCGCAACACTACAACCCCAACATTCCCGACGATCTGCAAGCCATCATTCTCAAATTGTTGGCCAAACAACCCCTCGAACGTTACGCCGCCGCCGCCGAAGTGCGCCAGGCTTTAGCCCCCGTCCTCACCCGCCTGCGGGGAGGCATGCTGGATGAAGAAACAGCCGGTTACCTGCCCAAACAGATGCTGGCCCTGGAAGCCACCGCCTCCCACCAAATTCTACTCGACCGGATTGCCCAGGGCAAAATGATAGGCCGCGATGATGAGTTAGCCGAACTTAAACGCCGTTGGGACCTGGCCCGTTTGGGCGAACCGGATATTGAGTCGTTGGCGTTGATTTCTGGTGAGGCGGGTATAGGTAAAAATCGTTTACTACGCGAATTACAAGTCTATGCCAACCTGCGTGATGGTTATATTTTGCATGGCATTGCCCGTGAGCAAGACATTGGCACGCCTTATGCCATTTTTGCCAACGCCCTGCGCAATTACGTGCGCGAGCAATCGGCCAATGTGTTGCGCCGCCAAACCCCCGACTTCATTGCCGGCGAGGTGGTCAAATTGGCCCCCCAACTGGCCGAAAAAATCGGCTACATTCCGGCCAATCCCCCCCTGGAACCGGAAGCCGAACGGGCCCGCCTGATGGAGCAGGTCAGTAAATTCATCTTGAATATGGCCCACGAACAACCTACTCTGCTGGTTTTAACCGACCTCCACTTTGCCGACGCCGGCAGCCTGGATATTTTGCAAACCCTCATCTGCCAGGCCACAGCCGTGCCGCTGCTCATTGCCGGCACGTACCAGGACGTGGGCTTGAGTTATGCTCATCCCATCAACCAACTCATTTCCACCCTGGAGTCAAACGAACTGCTCCACCGCCTGGCCCTGCGCCGATTATCGCCGGGGATGGTCAAACAAATGCTCGAAGCCCTGCTGGGCGACATTGTGAGCGAACAGTTCAGCCACTCCATCTACCGGGCCACCGAAGGCAATCCCCTCTTTATTGAAGAGGTTATCAAAAACCTGGCCACCGACGGCCAGCTTATCCTGCGCGAAGGTCACTGGGCCCAGCGCGATACCGGGGTGTTGCACGTGCCCGGCAGTATCAAGTCGGTGCTGGGGGGACGGCTGGAACGGGTTAAAAAACCCACCCTGGAATTGCTGCAACTGGCGGCGGTAATTGGCCGGGGCTTTAGCCTGGACCTGCTCGCCGAGGCCAGCGCCCTGGATGAAGAAACCATCCAGTGGGCCATCGAAGAAGCCCTGCGTTTCCAACTCATTGAAGTCAGCCAAATTTTTGATCGCCCCGCCCACCTGACAGACCGGGGGATCAACATTCACTATCAGTTTCAACACGCCTTGATCCGGGAAACGCTATACGAGGAACTGCGGCCCCTGCGCCGCCGCCAATTGCACCGCAAAGTAGCCGCGGCCATGGAACAATTGACCGCCGCCGAGGTGATTGAGCCTGCTCCGGCGGCGCTGGCCCATCATCTGATTGCCGGCGCTCAGGATGAAAAAGCCGTGCCCTATCTGTGCCGGGCCGGAGAGGCGGCCTACCGGGTTTACGCCAATGCCGAAGCCGTTGATTATTTTGAACAGGCCCAGGAGATTTTGGAAGATACGGCGCCAGACTTGAATAATGACGAATTGGAGGCCAATCTGGGCCAGCAATTTGAGTTGCTGCGCCACAGCCGGCAGATATTCAACTTTTTGGGCAATCGCAAACGCGAGTTGAATGTGCTGGAGAAGATGTTGGCTGTGGCCGAAGACATGGGCGACAAGCAGCGTTGGGTCGAGGCCATGTCGCGCCAGGCCACTTACCATTGGGAAGTGGGCAAACTCAACCAGGCCGAAAGCATCGCCCGGCAGGGGCTGAAGGTGGCCCAAGAAAACGGCGACCGGCGCGGCGAGCTATACTGCATGGAACAAATTGCGCGCGTTTTGTGGACCCGGCGTAACCCTAACAGTATGTCGTTTGCCGCCGAGGCCCTGATGATTGCCCAAGATTTGGGCGACCGCCGGCACGAAGGGCGGCTCAATGAATTGGTGGGACACATTTACAGCGATACCCTCAACGACCCGGAGCGAGCGGCCCTTTATTATGACCAGGCCCTTAAAATTTGCCGGGAAACCGGCAACCGGATCAATGAAACCTGGACCCTGTGGGGCATGGGCGGCCTGGCCTTACTGGTTGACGACTATACCAAAGCCATGCAGTATTATCAGCAGGCTAAAAAAATCTCCGAAAATATGGGCGCTTCGCTGCAAGTAGGATGGGACCTGTATCACATGGGCGATGCCTGGTATAACCTGGGCAATTACGGCCATGCCCTGGACCATTATCAGCAGGCGCAGGTTATCTTTAATACCTCCAACCACCAACGCGGCCAAATTTACGCCCTCATTTCCTTGGGGTTGGTGGCTATGGCCAACGCGCAACCCAACGAGGCCGGCACATTTCTGGAGCAAGCCTTACAACGCGCCGAAGAACGTAACGACCTGACCCTGATCCTCAGAAGTTACCAGGCATTAGCCACTTACTACCGGCTGCTGGGTGGGGAAGAAAACTTAACCAACGCGGTTCGCCTGAGCAACCGGATTATCAAGTTGACGGCTGAAGGAGGGCACTACGAGCATGAGCTTTTGGGCCATTATTTGCGCGGGGCCAGTTTTTACGAACTCAGAGACTTAACCGAAGCCCGCAAAAGCTCTAGCATTGCCGTTGACCGGCTGGAACAACTTACATATTTACATTCCCCCCAAATTTCAACCGCCGAGATTTATTTTGGCCATAACCGCATCTTAAACACCCTGGGCCAGGCCGGCCCGGCGCAAGTTTATCTGCAAAAAGCCTACGCCGAAACCATGCGCAAGGCCAATTTGATTGCCGACCCCCAGCAACGCCGCGACTTTCTCCATAACGTGCCCATTAACCGGACCATCGTCACCCAGGCCGGGCCGGAAAGATAACGCCACTTTTTGTCACAACTTTGTCACAACTTCATCACAGCCTTTGTCATCTTCCCCCATTATACTGGGAATAACACAGGTGGAGGTGAGATGATGAGGGTGGCAAATTCTCATTCAATCCAGTTTTTTACGCTCGACAATCTGGTGGTCAATCCCCGGCTGGCCCGGCGGTTGCCGCCGGCCCTGGCCTTTCAGTATCACGCCCTGCCGGTGGCCAAAGATAACGACCACATTACCGTGGCCATGGCCGATCCTACCGACAAGGCAGCCTATGCCGCTATCGCCACCGGCCTGGGCGCAGCGCCTTACGTAGTCCAGGCCGACCCGGTAGCCATAGATAGGCAATTGGCCGAAATTTGGGCGCAAGAAGTCCAGTTATCTTCTTTGCGCCTGTTGGTTTATCACCAAGATAGCCCCATTGCCGAAAAAATAACCGCCTACGCCCAATACCTGGGCCAACTGCTTCACGGCAAACTTGATTTCTTTCACATGCCCCAAAACGGCAAAGCCAACCTTAAAGATTTAGCCGAAAAAGCAAGCTGTAATCAAGACCTGGTTATTTTTGGCGAACCGGATCAATCGCTGACCCAACGTATTTTATCCGGCCCGGCCGGTTGCCGCGCCGCAGAGCAACTGCCCACCTCGGTGCTGGTGGCTCGGCAACCTCGTTGGCCGCTCAAAAACATCCTCCTGGTCACGCGGGGTTACGAAACAGACAACATGGCTGTAGATTGGCTCTTACGCCTGGCCCAACCCAGCAAGGCCATAGTCACCGTTTTGGCCCTGACGCCCGAAACGTCGGTTATGTATCAACAAGCTTCTACTTATATGCCGCACGGTTTGGCCGATTGGCTGGCCACAGATACGCCCCTGGGCCGGCAGTTGCGCCGGATCGCTCAACAATTGGCCAATTGGGAAGTTGTGGGGCAGTTACGGTTTCGGCAAGGCGCGCCTTGCCAACAAATTCAACGCGAAGTAGCTACAGGAGATTACGATTTAATTGTTCTGGCCGCCGACCCGGCCGATTGGTGGCTGCGCCGGCTATTGGGCGAAGTGGTCAACCCCCTTCTGGGCAAGGTGGAGCGGCCGGTGCTTATTGCCAAACCAACAACCACATAAATTTTGCTGTCGCTTAATCAATTTGGCTCATCCTGCCTGATGAGGCAGTACCGCCAATTGAGCGGGGGACCCAACTTGTGGGGTGTATCTCACCGTCGAGAGGGGGGCCTTCCTACCCTAACCCGTCAGCTAACCCCGTCAGCACCGGAAGGGACAGGTCTGCTATCCTGAGAAGAGACCGCAGAACTGTCTGTGGTCTTTTTATATCTTGACAAATCTGTCCCTGTGCAATAGCAGCACAGGGAAGGGGGGAGCTTGGGGGGAACTACCCCCCAAGCTCCCCGCCCCTTCGGGGAATTATTCGACCTATTGCACAGGTCGAAAAATCTGGAGGATTTAGAAATGAAAAAACTAATTTGGCTAATTACCCTGCTTACCATCTCTACCTGGCTCATTACCGGCTGTGGGCCGTCGTCAAGGGCTAACTCAGGGGGCGGGCCGGCAAACACCATTACCATTTCCGGGGCGTGGGCGCTTTATCCAATGATGATCCGCTGGAGCGAAGTCTATCAAGAAACCCATCCTCAGATTCGGTTCGATATTTCGGCCGGCGGCGCGGGCAAAGGCATGGCCGACGCGCTGGCCAACGCTGTAGACATTGGCATGGTTTCCCGGGAGATTTATCCCGAGGAAATTGACAAAGGGGCTTTCTGGATTGCGGTCACCAAAGACGCCGTTTTTCTGACCGTCAACGAAAAAAACCCGGTTTGGGATGATTTGCATCGCCAGGGTGTCACCCAAGAAACCCTCATCGGCATTTACATCACCGGCGAAATCACCACCTGGGGGCAAGTGGCGGGCCGGGCTGAAGTGACCGACCCCATTCATGTTTTCACTCGCTCAGATGCCGCCGGCGCGCCGGCAACCTGGGCCGAGTATCTGGGCGGCAAAAAACAGGAAGACCTGCTGGGGGTGGGCGTTTATGGCGACCCCGGTGTATTGGACGCGGTTATCAAAGACCCCCTGGGCATTGGCTTTAACAACCTCAATTACGCCTTTGATGCCGACACAGGCCAGCCCCTGGCCGGAGCGCGCGTTGCGCCGCTTGACGTTAACGCCAACGGCCAGGCTGAACCCGCCGAAATTTACGATACCAAAGAGCAGGCCATCCAGGCCGTAGCCGAAGAGAACTATCCTTCTCCCCCGGCCCGCGCCCTTAACCTGGTTTCAAACGGCCCTCCCCAGGGAGTGGTGAAGGAATTTATCATCTGGATTTTAACCGACGGCCAACAATACGTCAATGAAGTTGGTTACATTCCCTTAACTAACCAGCAGCTTGAGGCTGAACTCAAAAAGCTGGGCCAATGATTGTAATCATTCAGGTCATGTCATTAGTATGAGAAAAACGTGGTAATATAAAAAGACAGGACACGGCAGATCGATTGTCATTAGGTCTCAAGACC
>JAFGDY010000011.1 GCA_016931895.1 Anaerolineae bacterium | reverse complement strand
GGCGAGCAGGTTTTTACGCCGGTCGTCGAGCCAGGCGGCCATCTGTTTGCTCCAGGTAGCGAACAGTTCTTTGCCCACCAGCCTGGCCAGGGCGTACAGCCCAAAGCCAAGCAGGATGAGAATTACCCACCAGCCAAACGTGTCCCACAGGGCGCGGCCAAAGGCAATGGCCTTTTCCACCTCCGCCGGCCAGGGTGAAGGCGGCGCGGGCGTAACCACCGGCGTCACAATGAGCACAGAGATGGGCGTGGGCGTGGGAACAGGCGCAGCCGCAGGCGTGGGTGTGGGCGATTGGGCCAACACGGCCGGGGCCAAGCCCCACAAAAAGAGGAGTACCAGGGGCCAGAATTTTGCTTTCATTTAACTCTCCCTCGGTTTGGATTTGCTGCTAAAAAGTATATCATAAAAACAAAATTGCAGCATCTCTCAAAAGACCCCAAAGGTTTCAAAAACCTTTGGGGTCTCGAATAACCGGAAAGGAAATACAGCATGACCAACGCCCCTAACGCCTCGCTTACCGCTATCCAGGCCGCGGTGCGCCAATTCAGAGACGAGCGCAACTGGGGCCAATTTCACTCGCCCAAAAATCTGAGCATGTCCATTGCCATTGAGGCCGCCGAACTGATGGAGCATTTTCAGTGGCTCAGCACTGAAGAAGCGGCCTACCTGGCCCAAAACAATGACCAATCCCGGCAGGCCATTGCCGAAGAGTTGGCCGATGTTTTGATCTACTGTTTCAGCCTGGCCGACATCCTGGCTTACGACGTGGGGGAGATTATTTTGGCGAAATTGGCTAAAAATGAGGCCAAATATCCGGCGGAAAGGTTCCAGGGGCGGTTTTAGGAAAATAGTAGGACAAAAGTATCAAACCCAAACCGGGAATTTGCAAGTTTTTTGCAACATTATTGAGGTATAATACTTTAGAAAATTGTGAATGGTGAATTGTTAATTATTAATTGTGAATGGATAAAGTCTATCCGTAATTATTCAGGTCATGTCATTCTGAGCGAGGAACGAGCGAAGAATCTCCATACTGCCGGTAGGCCGGGGGGCTTGGGGGGTGTCCCCCCATTAGTTTCTTTTTCGATTGAATAAGGCCCCGGCCTTATGGAACCCTCAGAGCAACATGGCAAGGTGAATGGTTACGTAATTTTTACTTACGGGAGCAAACCAATGTACTTAAAGTTCTGGGGAACGCGCGGTTCTATCCCCGCTCCGATTTCTGCGGAGGCCATTAAACAGAAAATTCGGCAAGCCCTGGTGGGCGCGGCCGGCCTGGACTTGACGGACGAGGCCGTGCTTGAGCGGTATTTGGAACGATTGCCCTTTACCGTCCGGGGCACCACCGGCGGCAATACGTTGTGCGTTGAGGTTCGCTCCGGGAACCAGCTATTAATTCTGGATGCCGGTTCCGGGTTGCGCCTGTTGGGCCTTGAGTTGATGCAGCAGGGTTTTGCCAAAGGGGGTCGCCAGGCCGATTTTCTCATCAGCCATACCCATTGGGACCACATCCAGGGGTTTCCTTTTTTTCTGCCGGCCTTTGTGCCCAATAATCTGTTTACGTTTTACAGCCCCTTTAACAACCTGGCCGAGCGATTGGCCCAGCAGCAGCATGAGCTTTATTTTCCGGTGCCCCTGAGTTTTATGAGCGCCACCCTGGATTGTAAAGAAGTCAGGGAAAATGAGTGGCAACAAATTGGCCGTTTCAAAGTATCTCCCATCCGCACCTCCCATCCCGGGGTAACGTATGCTTACCGGATTGAAGACGGCCAAAGCTGCCTGGTTTACGCCACCGACTCGGAGTACAAACGGGTAGACCCGGCCAGCACGCAGCGTTACATTGAATTTTTCCGGGAGGCCGACCTGCTCATTTTTGACGCCCAGTATAGTTTAAGCGAGATGTTGGATAAACCGGATTGGGGCCACAGCACGGCCATGGTGGGCGCCGAGTTTGCCCACCGCGCCCGGGTAAAACGCCTGGCCCTTTTTCACCACGACCCCACCAGCACCGATGAAAAAATCTGGGCCGCCAAAGAACAGGCCGACGCCTACTTGCTGCACCGTCCCGGCCAAGCCAACAGTTGCGAAGTACTGGTGGCTTATGATGGTTTGAGTTTGGAGATTTAACAAATTGCAAATTACAAAATGAAACCTGATACCTTGGACTCCCTTGAACAGAATATGACCGCCGAACGGCTGAAGAGTCTCTACGAACTCATTGGGCGGATGAATTCGGTGTATGAGTTGCCGCAATTGCTGGAGTTTGTGGTTGATCGCGCCCTGAACCTGACCAGCGGGCGGCGGGGCGTGCTGCTGCTCAGCGATGAGCAGGGCCAACCCCACGATATTGCCGTGGTGCGCGGCGAAGAATTGGCCGCCCACCACCTGGAACAAACCCTCAAATTCATCAGCACCACCGTTATCAAAGACGTGCTGGACCGGGGCGAACCACGCCTGGTAACAGACCTGCTCACCGACCAGCGTTACGAAGGCCTGGCCAGCGACGCTACCCTGCAATTCAAAAAAACTCGCTCCGTGTTGGCCGTGCCCCTGAAAGTTAAAGAGCAATTAGTGGGCCTGCTTTATATTGACCATCCCCGCCGGGCCGTATTTGACCAAAGCGACTTGGATTTTCTGAGCGCCTTTGCCAACCAGGCCGCCCTGGCCATCAACCGGGCCAGGGAGCACCGCCGGCAAATTGAAGAACTGACCCTTTTGAATGAACTGAGCCGCAGCGTGGTGCAGGTGCTTGACCTGGACGAAGTGCTTTCTCGCATTGTGCACGAAGCGACCCGCATGCTCAATGTTGAAACCGGCTCCGTGGTTTTGCTGGATGAAGACTCGGCTGAATTAACTTTTGCCATTTCCATCTCCAAAGGCCGGCGGGTCAACATTCCCACCCGTTTGCAAAAGCAGCAGGGCATTGCCGGCTGGGTTATTTCCACCGGCCAGGCCGCTTGCGTTAATGACGTGGCCAAAGACCCGCGCTGGTTTGGCGAGGTGGAAACCGGCTTTATGACCCGTTCCTTATTATCCGTGCCCTTGCAGTTAGACGGGCGCACCCTGGGCACGCTCCAGGTGCTCAATAAAAAAAGCCCCTCCGGCTTTGAGCCTGGCGACATCACCCTGCTGTCTGCCTTTGCCACTTCAGCCACCATTGCCATTGAAAATGCCCGCCTGTATCAAGAAGCCCGCCAGGCCCGCCAACTGCGGGCGCTCAACGAAGCCGCCCTGGCCTTGAGCAGTTCCCTTGATCTGGAGACGATTTTGAACATTGGCCTGGAACAGACCTTGCGCAACCTCAAAGCCAAAGCCGGGAGCATCAGCTTAATTGATCAGGGGGGCATCAACCTCAATTTGCCCGCGGTTCAGGTTGACCGGGGCTTATCGCCCGACCCGGCCGGCGCGGCCCAACAAAAACAGGCCCTGGCTGAGTTTGTGGTTGCCTCGCTCAAGCGCAATGGGGAAGAGGCCATTATCATTGATAGCGGTCATCCTGCTGAAACTGACGAGTTATTCAAGGCCGGCCTCCAGGCGGTGGCCCTGGCCCCGATTAAAACCGGCGATGGAGAAAGCGGGGCGCTGGTGGTAATTAACGATGCGCCCCATACTTATAACGCCGATGAAATTGACCTGCTGATCAGCTTGGCCCGCATCATTGGCCTGGCCGTGCAAAATGCCGTGCATTACCAACAGGTCAGCGCTCAGGCCATGCATCTCACCTATTTCAACGAGGTCGGCAGCGCGTTGACCAGCAGCCTGGACCTGGAACACGTGCTAAAAGTGATCATCGAGGGCGTCAATACCCTGCTGGAAACGGAGCGGACCTCGGTGTTTTTGATCAACGAGGAAACCAATGAATTGGTTTTGAGCTACAGCAACGACCGCGCCGCCGACATCCGCCTGCCTGCCCCCTGGAAGGGCATTGCCGGCTGGGTGGCCACCCACGACCAACCGGCCCTGGTGAACGACACCCTCAGCGACCCCCGCCACTTGCGCGAAATTGCCGTTGAAGCCGGCTACGAAGCCCACTCCATTCTCTGCGTGCCGCTTAAAGTTGAAGGGCGGGTGATTGGCGTGGTGGAAGTGCTGAACAAAACGGGCGATCAACAGTTCAACCATTACCACCAGGTGCTGCTGACCGAATTGACCAAATGGGCGGCTATTGCCATTCATAACGCCTACCTTTTTGACGAGCGCGTGCAGGCTTACCAAAGCCTTAACACCGAGCAGCAGCGGCGCGTTGCCGCCGAAACCCGGGCCGCCATGGCCGCCGTGATCCTGGATATGGCCCATACCATGAACAACGTGGTCGGCGCTATTCGGGTTTGGGCCTCTACGTTGGAACACACAGCCCGGGGCCGGCCGCAAGCGGCGTTGGGCCAATTCAAAAAAGAGGTCAGCCACATTCGTCAAAACGCGGAAGAGGCCATCCGGCTCATTGGCACCATCACCGACCCCCTCAAACAGGCCACCGTTGCCCCCACCGATGCCCACGCCTGCCTGGACAACGCCATTCAAAGTTGTTGGTGGCCCGATAACATTTGCCTGAGCAAAACCTACAGCCCCGACTTACCCCCGGTTAAGGCCAACGCCAAACGCCTGGAAGCTGCCTTTCATAACCTGCTCTCTAATGCTATCCAGGCGCTGGCCCAGGATGGCGGCGGAATCCGTTTGCAGACGCGCCGCCTGCCCGGCGATGGGGTTGAAATAACCGTAGCCGATAATGGGCCGGGCATTCCGCCCGAATTGCAGGAAAGCATTTTCAACCCGGGCGTATCCGGCAAAGCCGAAGGTTTAGGCATTGGTTTGTGGCTGGTGGAAACCTTTATCCATCAATTTAATGGGCGCATTGATTTTACCAGTGTTCCCGGCAAGGGAACCACTTTTACCATCACCTTACAAGCACTCAATCAAGAAATTAGTGCAGACCCTAAAGGGGGTTAAACGCTTTAGGGCTGGATTACTACGGAGGGACACTATGCCTAACCAACTCAATATCCTGATTGTGGAAGACCGCGAAGATTGGCAAGATATTGTTTGTAGCGCGGTTTCCGCAGAAGGACACCGGCCCCAGGCCGTGACTTCTTACGAAGAGGCCCTGGCCGCGCTCAAGGCCCAAGAATTCAATTTAGCCATTGTTGACCCGGTGCTGGATAGAGACAACCGCTTCAACCGCGACGGCTTAAGCGTGGTGCAGCGCGTGTGCGAGCTACAGCCGGATACGCCGATCATCATCATCACCGGCTCCCTCACCCACGACCTGGAGACAAGTTTGCAAAGACTTTGTCCCAACGCCCCTATTCTCTCCAAAGAATATTGGGAGCCGGCCACCTTTAGTGATTGGCTACACAAATTAACCGGGGAACAGGCGGGCGCTACCTTGACGCCAGCCGGTCCAGCACTTCAGCCCTCGGTTGACCTCACCCCGCCCTCTCTCTCGCCTCCGCCCGCCGCTATGGGCCGGCCGCGGGTATTGGTGGTGGAAAATCGGGAAGATTGGCAGAATATTGTGGCCCACACCCTCAATGATTTAGGGTATTTCTGGCGGGTGGCTAAAAATGCCCAAGAAGCCCTCTTGGAAATGGAGAAAGAAAACTTTCACCTGGTTGTTTTAGACCTGAAACTCCAACAGCACGATTTACCGCTTCGTTCCAACGAAGGCTGGCTGCTGCTTGACCACCTGGTTGAAACCCGGCCCAAAACCAAGGTGCTTATTCTGAGCGGCCGGGCCGGGCCGGGCGATGTGGCCGATCTGCTGACGCACTATCCCATTATCGGCTTTATTGAAAAACAAAACTTTGCCCCGGAGTCCATTAAAGCGGCTGTGGAGCAGGCCACCCAGGCCCCGGAACTGCGCATCCAAACCCTGGGCCAGTTCCGGCTGTGGCGTGATGGAGAGGCCATTGCGGTGTGGGAGCGTCCCCAGGCCGAAACTATTGCCAAGCTGCTGCTGGCCCGCCGGGTGCGCGGCGGGCGGGCCGTGGCCGCCGATGAGTTGATTACCCGGCTGTGGCCCGATGCCGATGAGGAAAGCGGGCGCAAAAAATTGCTGCCCCTTATCAGCGTGGCCCGCCATACCCTGGAGCCGGACATTGAACCGCGCGACTCAAACTTTATTTTGCGCAGCGCCAATGGCTACTTTTTTGATTTGAGCGGCCAGGTAACCTGGGATTTGCTGCAATTTCGGCAACACCGACAGCAGGGCCAACAACTGGCGCGGGCCGAACAGTGGGCCGAAGCGGCGGCAGAACTGGAAGAAGGTCGGGCGCTTTACCAGGGCGATTTTTTGGCCGAAGACCGCTATGATGACTGGGCCATTGAGTTGCGCCGCGAAATTTCCGGGGAATACCGCGATCTGCTCATCACCCTGGCCGATGCCTGCGCTGCCCTGGGCCATTACGATAAGGCCATCAATGCCTGCGAAGAAGCTTTGCGCAAAGACCCGCTGCTGGAAAGCGTTTATCGCCGTTTGATGCGTTTGCACTACTGCAACGGCGAAAAGGGCCAGGCCCTTAAAGTTTATCGTGATTGTCTCAAACTGTTTGAGGAACTCTTTGGCGAAAGCCCTACCCCGGCCACGCGCCAGCTACACCAGGCCATTATGGATGATCAGCCAATTGATTGTGGAGGGGGAGAGTAACCGGTCTCACTTCAGCCAGTTCCCCGCCCAAAATTTTGACCAAACTTTGCAAAGGCTCAATCTGCCCGGTGGTGTAAAATTGATGGGGGGGATGATGGCCAATAGTTGGCTGCAATAAATCATGCCGAGCCAAGACCCGCTGCACTTGCCGGGCTACGGCCTGGCCAGGATCAATCACGTTGGCCCGGCCCCGGACAATACGCTGGATGAGGGGCCAAAGCAGAGGGTAGTGGGTGCAGCCCAGGGCAATCTGGTCAACGCCGGCGGCCAGCATTGGCTCTAAATATTGGCGGAGCAGTTTTTCGGTTTCCGGCGTAGCCAGTTGCCCCGCTTCAACTTGTTCCACCAACCCCTCCCCCACTTGCTGGTGAACGTGCACGCCGTTGGCGTAATGGCGGGTTGTATTTTGAAAGAGCGCGCCTTGTAAGGTGCCGGCTGTGGCCAATACCCCCACGTGGCCGGTTTTGGTTTGGGCGGCGGCCGGTTTGATGGCCGGTTCCATGCCCACCAGGGGCAGGTCAAACTCGGTTCGCAGCCAGGCCAGGGCCGCGGCGCTGGCCGTGTTGCAGGCCACCACAATTAATTTGCAATGGTGTTGCCGCAAAAAATCAACAATGGCCGCCGAGAGAGCTTTGATCTCGGTAACGGATCGAGACCCGTAGGGACAATGGGCGCTATCGGCAAAATAAATGGTGGCCTCATTGGGCAGGCAATCGGTCACTGCCCGCCAAATCGAGAGGCCACCCACCCCGGAATCAAACAGACCAAGGGGACGCGAGTCTGACATACCTGGATACCTTATACCTTTGGATTTTGGTCTATTCACTTTGTTGTGTCTGAGGCCAGAAGCCGAAGAATCTCCATGTGGCATAACGTCGCGCCGGTTTTGATATATTTCATGGAGATTCTTCGCTCGTTCCTCGCTCAGAGCAACATGACCTGAAAAAATATGGGTTTTGCTAGAGTAGGGGCTGGTTTACCATAACATTCAGATCAACCAGTTGATAGGCATGCACCGGCGTGGCCCGCCCTTTAACCGTTACCGGCCCCAGGTCTTGGGCCGTGACCACGTTTTTAACCACCTGGTAAGCTGCCTGGCTCAGCACAATCTGCCCGCCGTGGGCATGCTCCTGCAAACGTTTGGCCAGGTTCACCGTATCGCCAATGGCGGTGTAGTTCATCTGTTGCACGGTGCCAATGTTGCCCACCACTACCTGGCCCACGTGCAGGCCAACGCCAAATTCCAAATGCCAGTCATCCGTTGAGGTCAAATTATAGTCGGCCACAATTTGCTGCATAGCCAAAGCCGCCCGTACTGCTCTTAAGGTGTGGTCCGGTTGGGGCAACGGCGCATTAAAAAAGGCCATTACGGCATCTCCCATAAATTTGTCCAGGGTGCCCTCTTGCCCCAAAATGGCGTCAACCGCCAGGTCAAAATATTGGTTGAGCACCTCGACCAAGTGCTCCGGGGGCATGTTTTCGCTGAAGCTGGTAAAACCGCGCAGGTCGGCAAACAATACCGTTACCTCTTGTCGTTTGCCGCCCAGGGCTAAATTCTCCGCGCCGTCAACCAGGCGGTCAACCACCGTTGGGCTAACATAACGCCCAAAAAGGTTACGAATGGCCTGCTTCTCCTGTTCTTGCGCCCGCGCCCGGCCTTCAAAGAAGCGGGTTTTGACCAGGGCTACTGTGGCTTGATGGGCCAGGATGGATAAAAGATGTAAGTGACTGTTATCAAAAGCATGGGGTTTGGGGCCATACAAACTCAGCGTGCCGATGGCCTGCTGGTGGTCAAGGAGCGGCACAACCAGCAGCGCCCCTTTGCCATCAAATTGGAGCGAAGAGGGAGCAGCTACCTTGGCTACATAGATAGCCTCTCGTGTTTCGAGCGACCGTTGCACAATCTCTTCAATGCCCACATCAGGAGAGATAATTTTGGAGCCATCCTCCGCAAACACCACCGGCAGCAGTTGCTGCCCTTCGCCCGATAATAAATGCATCACGCATTGGACAGCCTGGGGGATGACTTTCAGGGCTACGTGCGAGGTCATGCTCAAGACGGAGTCTGAATCTAAATTACTCATCAAACGCAGCCCAACCTCATGCAACATTTCCAGCTCTTCAAGATGTTGGGCTGTAACCCGGGCAAATTCTTCTTTCAGGTGTAAAGAGGCTTGTAATTGCCGTTTTTGCGCCTCTAACGCATCGTACTGGGTTTTAATCCGCAACATTGAGCGCACCCGTGCCAGCAACTCGGTGCGGTCAAAAGGTTTTCGCACAAAATCATTGGCCCCGGCATCAAGGCCTTTGGCCAGGTCATTTTTGCTGTCCAGGGCGGTGATGAGGATGATGGGAATATTTTGCCACTTTTTATTGGCCTTGAGTTGCCGGCATACTTCAAAGCCATTCATGCGGGGCATCATGATGTCCAGCAAGATCAGGTCCGGCTTAACTTCGGCTATTTTTTCCAGCGCTTCCACCCCGTTATTGGCCGAGGCAAACCGATAGCCTTCGATGCTGAGCAACCCTTCCAAAATGTCGTGCAGCACCGGTTCGTCGTCTACAATTAAAATGGTTGGCTGATCCGTCATAGTTATCCCTGGGGTGGGGCTGTTCCTGGTTTGATTTGGGTTTCAATAGCCGCAACAAGTTGTTTCAGCTTGACCGGCTTGCTAAAGTAATCATTTGCGCCCGCGGCCAGGCATCGTTCCCGGTCGCCGGGCATGGCCAGGGCGGTGAGGGCAATCACGGGAATGGTTGATAACTCGGCGTCGGCTCGCAAGTGATGGATGGCCTCCAGACCATCCATCTCCGGCATCTGAATATCCATCAGAATCAGCGCCGGTTTGTTCTGTTTCGCCTGGGCCAGTACTTCGAGGCCATTTTGGGCCGTAATAAGCCGGTAGCCATTGGTCTGTAAATAATCGGTTAAAAGAGAGGCGGTGGCGGCTTCATCTTCGGCCAGTAAAATCAGAGGATTTTGGGCCTTTGTTGGGGCCGGCAAATCAACCTGGATTACCGCATTGTCTGTGGCCGGCGGGGCTTCATCTGCCGTCACTGTTTTAAGCGGTTCAGACCAGGGTAATGTAACCGTAAAACGGCTGCCCTGTCCAACTTCGCTCTCTACCTTAACTTTTCCGCCGTGCATTTTGGCCATCCGGCTCACCAGGGCCAGGCCCAGGCCGGTGCCCGAATATTGCCGGGAGAGTTTGCTATCCAATTGCACAAACGGTTCAAATAAGCGGGGCAAATCTGCCCGGGAAATACCAATGCCGGTATCCCATACCGTAAAGTGGACCCATTGCCGGGTCGCATCCCCCTCTACCTCCAGGCCGATTTTTCCGCCTGGCGGCGTAAATTTAACGGCGTTGCTTAATAAATTCACCAAAATTTGTTTGAGACGGAGTTGATCAACCGGCAGCACCGCTACCGCCTTATCGAGCGTGTAGGATACTTTTATACTTTTTTTATGGGCGTTCTGTTTGATAAATTGCAAACTGCTCTGGCAGACCGCCTCCACCGAGACAGGTTTGATCTCCAGGTCCAACTTGTTTGCCTCGATTTTTGAGAGGTCCAGAATATCGTTAATGAGGGCCAGCAGATGGTGGCCGCTTTCGTCAATATTGTTGATAGCTTTCGTCTGCCTCTCGGTAAGCTGGCCATAAACGCCCACTTTTAAAATTTCAGCCATTCCCAAAACGGCGGTCAGCGGCGTGCGGAGTTCGTGGCTCATGCCGGCCAAAAATTCATCTTTCAGGCGAGCCGCCCGGGCCAGTTCCTCGTTGGCTACCTGTAAATCCATCGTCCGCTCGGCCACTCGTTGGGCCAGTAAGGCGCGTTCTTCTTCCAGGGCAGCTTCGGCCCGCTGGCGCTCGGCAATTTCTTGTTTGGCCTGTTGAAACAGGCGGGCATTCTCAATGACAATGGCCAGTTGGTCGGCCATTGATTGAGCAATTTCCAGGTCCTCCGGGCTGTAGGCGTCTATCTTTTGGGCACCAATGTTCCAGGTGCCAATAACCTGGCCTTTGAACCGCAGGGGCACGATCATGCTCGATTGAATGTTGTGGGCAAGCAGTAATTCATCCTCGGCAAAACGGGGGTCGGCGGCCACGTTATGTCGCAGCAGCGGTTGTCCCTCTGCTGTTACCCAGCCCATGGCCGACCCCTGGCGCGGCAGGGTATTCCCTTCGGCCAAGATTGGGCTACGGTCCTTTTTATCGGTAACGTAAACTACCCGCAGGTGATCATCTTCCAGCAGGGCAATAGACATGCAATCATAAGCCAGTAAACGGATAGCGTGCTGGGCAAAGGCATAATAGATGTCGGATAAACGCAGGCTGGTGGTAATGGCCCGGTCTAACTCGTGTAGCACGGCCAATTGTTCGGCCCGCCGTTTTGTTTCGGCCAACAGGCGCGTGTTTTCAATGGACGCCGCCAACACATTGGCGATGGCTTGCAGAAAATGGATGTCATCTTCGGTAAATGTGTGCGGCCTGGTGGTATGCGCTCCTAAAACCCCAAAAGGTTCATCATGGCCGTAGATGATAACGCTCATGCCGCTGATCACTTGATGCTCCAGCAGCAGGGCAGAGGGTTTAAAACGAGTTTCTTCATCCAAGTTTTCCACAATGACCGGGCCGCCAGAAAGTAAGGTGTAACCGGCTTGGGAGTTAATATTGACCATCATAGTGGTTTCGTCTGGAAAGCTTTTTTTCCAGCCAACACCCGCCCGCACTAACAGAATATTTTTATCCGGCAGAAGTTCCTGAATTTTAACATGTTCCACGGCCAGGGTTTGCGCCGCCAGCAATACCGCTTCATCCATCAGCGCCGGCAGAGGGGTGCCCACCAAAGCCCGCTGCCCCAGTTCGGCCACGGCAGCCTGTTGGCGCGCTCTAACCCGGAGTTCAGCCTCCATTTGAGCGCGTTCATCAAGTTCAAGCCGCAACTGTTCATTAGAAAATCGTAACTGGGTGGTCCTGCCGCCGGTCAGGCTGGTGTTCAGTTCTTCTTTGGTTTTTTGGAGGGCGGCCAATATTTCCGCCGGTTCATATCCGGTAGCTTCTCGGATGGCGATGACGCTGATGATGTGGCCTTGATAAGTGAGGACACGGCCGAAAATTTCAATGGGGGAAATAGCCCCGTCTTTTTTGAGGCCAAGGAGTTGGTAAGGTTTTTCGTGTTTTAAAAGGGTGTTTTTTAAAACAATCTCGCGTCCTTCCGGGGTTGATAATTCTAAAACCGTCATGCCCTCCAGTTCGGCGGTAGTATAGCCAAACATGGCGGCCAGAGCGGGGTCGGCGTGCAAAATTCTGACCTTTTTGTGCATCAGAATGCCGGGAAAGGACGTTTGGGTTAACTGGTTGAATTTTTCTTTGATTTCATCCAGTTCTTTTTGGGTATAGGCAGAAAGTTGTAGCGATGGGCTATTCATCAGGCTTTACTATCTCAATCAAAAAAACGCCCCTGCGCATCTTGGTTCCTTTGTTTGGGAAATTTTAAGACAGGGGGTCAGGGGCAGGCGGTGAAAGCGTGAATCAATACATAAGTTAGTATAATCGCATTTGCCGGGTATGACAACAGAGTAGAAGGTACTAACATAATGGCGACCTGCACTTATTGTACTTTTAAGCCCTGGGCCAGCACTTCATAATGATTTACAACGCCATGGGGCAGAATCAAATCTGCCACAAAAGGAGTAATGGCGCCGGCTTTGAGCAATTCAACCGCCAATTCGGCCTGGCGTTGAGCCAAAACGCGGCCATCTTCATCGTAAACTACGGCCACCAGGCGAATCGCTTCGGCGTCAACCGGCCCCCGGTTACGCAGTTGCCCGGTTAAACGATAGGTGGCTACGTCTGTTTGAGAACCGTGCAAATCAAAAGCTTCCAGGTCATAATAGTAGCGGGCTTGCGTTGAAACAGGAATGCCGGAGACGGCAGCAACCTGGTATTGGGCAAAGCTGCCGGGCGGAGTATTGAACAAAATGGCAAAAGGAACTGCTTGCCCCGGTTGAATTACATCCAATTGGGTAAAAGCGGCCTCTCTGGCCAACAACCCACCGGCCTCGTCATAGAGCGCCGCTTCAATAACCACTTCCGCCAGGAGCTTGCTGCCGGGATTGTTTACCCTGCCCAGGCACCACAAAACGCCGGGCGGCGCTTCCTGAAAATTAACCGCCTCTACCACCAGAGGCGGTGGGGTAGGGGTGGGAGTAGGCGGGTCGGTTGGATCCTCTTTGGGCGGGGGGATAATCAACTCTTGCCCAATTTGTAAAAAACGGGGGTCCACAATGCCGTTGGCCTCTTGAATGGCCTCCGTAGAGCGCTCAAAACGAATGGCAATATCAAGCAAAGTGTCGCCCGACTGGATAACGTAAATGACCGGCGTGGGTGTGACGGTGGCGGTGGGGGAGGCCATAGGCGTGGCCGGGCGAGGCGTTGAGGTGGCGCGGGGGGTGGGGGTGCGGGTAATTGTTTTGGTTAAAGAGACGGCTCCGGCGGGAGGGCTTGCTGTTGGCGTGGGGGTGGGCCTGCTGCCACAAGCGGCCATTAAACCGGCTACGATGAACCACAAAATCAACTGTTGCACAGGATGCTCCTGACCAAGATAAAACAGAATTATACCACGATTTGCCTTGAAGGGTGAAACTGGGGCAACCCTCTCTGGGTCTGCCCCAATTTTTAGGTCATAGGGTAGTAGGGACAGGACATTGCCCTGTCCCTACGCCAAAATTTGGGACGCATCCGCAACCCCATCCAACAATAGTTATGTCTAAAAAAGGTTTGCGGCTTTACTCTTTGTCGGTTTAAAGGTAAGCTATAGTTATACAGATTTTGGAGGTGAACCGATATGGCTGACCTGATTGAACTGTGGGAAAAACCGAAGGCTCAAGAGAAATATATGATTGTGGGCTGGCACCAATGGGCCGACGCCGGCTCTATTTCATCGGGTTTGCCCCAATACCTCATTGAGCAGATGGGAGCCAGAAAAATTGGCCAGCTAAACGCCGAGGGGTCTTACCTGTTCCAAATCCCCGGCACGCATCACTTTTTGCGGCCGGAGATAAAACTGAAAGAGGGATACCGGCAATCCCTACAAGTGCATAAAAATGAATTCTTTTACACGGGCGACGATAAAAAAGGATTGGTCATTTTTTTGGGCGATGAGCCTCACCTGCATGCCGACCAGTACGCCGAGTCATTTTTTGATGTGGTGGAGGCGCTGCATGTTAAACGGGTGGCGGCGGTGGGGGGGGGTGTATGGCCCTATGCCGTATAATAAAGACCGGGAAGTGTCGTGTGTTTATAGCCTGCGGCGGATGCAGGCCGAGTTGGCCAAGTATGCCGTTAAGTTCTCCAACTACGAGGGAGGGACAACCATTGGCACGTACCTGGTGGACAAGGCTGAACAAAGAGAAATAGAGTTTTTAGTGTTTTATGCCATGGTGCCGGCTTATGATTTTGGCCAGCTATCATTATCTTTACAGCAAGGAATCAGAATTGAGACGGATTTTAAAGCCTGGTACGACCTGATGCGAAGATTTAATTATATGTTCAATTTGGGCCTTGATTTGGCCGGCCTTGAGCAAGAAAGTGATGCTCTCCTGACCTCAATGGAGGTTAAAATTGCTGAACTGGAAAGCAAGTTGCCTCAAGTTAATGTAAAAGAGTATATAGAGAAGTTGGCCGAAGACTTTACCGAAATGACCTTTATGCCGCTCGATGAGGTGTGGGAGCGGGAATTGGGCGACCTTTTTGAAGATATGGAAGACGAGTAACGGCATGCCCAAATCAAGACAAACAACGTTAAATTGTGAATTGATAACTTGATAGTTATGGAAAGTTTTGGTAAAATGGAGGTGGTTAATTCCCCTTTTTATCCAGCTAGCGGCGTATAAGGAGTAGGCAATGAAAGACAGAGTCCAGAGCTTTCTGAACTTCCTGGAGGCGGAGAAAAAATACGCAGAAAATACCATTGCCGCCTATCAAAACGACCTCAATCAATTCTATCACCATCTTCAGGCCGACAAGCAGACTCAAAAACCAGAAAGCTGGGTCCAGGTAGACAAAAAAAGCGTTGTTGATTACATTGAGCATCTAAAAAACAGCGGCGAATATGCTTCTTCAACCGTAGCCCGAAAAGTGGCTGCCATCAAATCCTTCTTTCATTTTCTGGTAGCAGAAGGCGATATAAAAGAAGACCCCACCTTTGCCCTTGATTCCCCCAAGGTCAAAAAACGCCTTCCCAAAGCAATGACCCCTGGCGAAGTTGAGCGGCTGTTACAAGCCCCGGCCAAAGAAAGCGGTTATAAAGCCCAACGCGACCTGGCCTTGCTGGAAATGCTTTACGCCTCCGGCATGCGGGTCACCGAGTTGGTATCGCTGGATGTGTCTGATATTGAATTTGAAAATAACGGTGGTACGGTTCGGGTCCGTAGCAAAAGAAGTAATGCCAGAGATCGAGTCATTCCCATTTCTGAGTCAACCCTGAAAATATTAAAAGATTATATCAATAACGGCCGCGACCAATTGCTGCATGACCCGGAAGAACCCGCCCTCTTTCTGAACAATCGTGGTCAGCGGCTCACCCGCCAGGGTTTATGGTTGATTATCAAACATTATGTTGAAACCGTTGGTATTTCAGCCGAGGTTACCCCGCATACGTTGCGTCATTCCTTTGCCGCCCATAAACTAAGCCAGGGTAAATCACTGCAAGATATTCAAAAATTATTAGGACACGCTAATATTTCTACCACCCAGGTCTATACGCATCTCAATCGAGAAAGCTAAATTCTAAATTTAGGATTTTTTGTAAAAGCTAATGCAGAGCCGCAGTTTGATTGGCTCTGCATTTTTTATGGCTGCGCTGCAAGCAGCGTTAAATAATTTGCTTCTATTTATGCCTATTTGTATACTCTGTAGGTTCAATTTTTGAGGTAAGCCTAAGGAACACATAAAACCGGCATGTTAGAATTTCTCAGGCCAATTGTTGCCTTTGACACCTGGATTTATATCGGTTTAGGGCTGATTGCGCTCTTCTTTCTCAGATTAATGTGGCTGGCCCGTAAAGACCGCGCCCGTTCCATTTTTACCTTAGAGCGGGAAAATACCCGGGCCCGGATGAACCGCGCCTTCATAGGCTTGACAATTGTTTTGGGCCTCATGCTGGGCGTTTATTACGTAAGCCTGGTAACACCCCCCCTTCTCCCTCCTCCCCCCAACACGCCCACCCCCACCCCCATGCTCGACCTCCCCCCCACCCCCACCCCGCCGCCCCTCCTCCCTACCCCCACGCCCACCGCCACGCCACTGCCGCCGCCAACTGTTTTTATTGGGGAAACGCCGACGCCAACCCCGCCGGCGGTCCAGGGCGCGCCGCCCGCTTGCCCCCATCCGGGCGTTACCATTACCCAACCCGGCGACGGAGCGCCTGTAAGCGGAGTGGTCCAGGTTACAGGCGCAGCCAGCATTGACAATTTTGACTACTATAAATTTGAGTTCCGTGTTTCCGGCGGCAACGACTGGAACTTTATTCAACGTTTTAATAACCCTGTGCTCGATGGCGTGTTAGGTTCATGGAACTCCGACACAGTCTCCCCGGGAGAATACGAATTTAGATTGGTTGTTGTTGACACCATTGGCAACTACCCTGAACCCTGCGTTGTTCGATTGCTGGTGGAGTGAGTTTGTGTCTTAGAGCAAAAAACTTGAAGAATTTGTGTCGCCACGCGCCTCTACATAACGCGCTGGCGTATTCAACACATTCAAAATATTAATCGAAAGTTAGAGAAAAAATGATTACATCTTTATTATTAGCTTTAGCCCTGATCATTGCTGTTTTCAAATTGGGTAATTGGGTTTCAACACGGCTTGGCCAACCGGCTGTACTGGGGGGATTGGTAGTGGGCCTGTTGCTGGGGCCTTCAATCCTTAACGTATTTGGCTATTCCTACTTTGAAGAATTTCATATATCGGAAACGGTGCATGTTCTGGGAGAATTAGGTGTAATATTTCTCATGTTCGTGGCCGGCCTTGAAACTGAGCTGTCGGAACTTACCAAAACAGGTAAACCGGCCGTTCTGGCCGGCACAGTGGGAGTGATTGCGCCAATTTTATTGGGTTTGGCCGTTGTGCTCATGTTCGGTTATAGTCTTACCCAGGCTGTATTTATTGGTATTGTTTTAAGCGCCACCTCCGTCAGCATTTCGGCGCAAACGTTGATGGAATTGGGTAAACTTCGCAGCCGGGAAGGAATGACCTTACTGGGCGCGGCAGTGGTTGACGATGTTCTGGCAATTATTGTGTTTTCAGCCTTTTTAACACTATCTCAGGGAGAAAGCGGCGGCCTGTGGAGCCTGGTTTGGATTGCTGTCCGAATGACGCTGTTTCTTGTTGGCGGGTCTGTACTTGGCATGTGGATTCTGCCGCGAGCCGTCCGGCGCGTACAGGAATACCCGGTGAGCGCGCCGGTTATGTCGTTGGTGATTGTCAGCTTTTTTGGCTTTGCCTGGGCGGCGGAAGCCCTGGGCGGAGTGGCGGCTATTACCGGCGCCTTTATTGCCGGAGTGGCCCTGTCGGGCAGCACGCTTAAACACCAAATTGAGCGCGATATTTACCCCATGGCTTATGCCTTTTTTGTGCCCATGTTCCTGGTGAGCATCGGCTTAACGGCAGACCTTCGCTCGCTCTCCGCCAACGATTTTATATTTGCTATAGTCATTTGCCTGGTGGCCGTTCTCACAAAGGTGATAGGGGCCGGCTTGGGCGCAAAAGCAGGCAATATGACCTGGAGGGAATCGTTGCGGGTGGGGGTTGGCATGATTTCACGGGGTGAAGTTGGCCTGATCATTGCGGGCATAGGCGCCAGATCGGTTGGCATAATTGACGATAATATTTTTACCATCGTGGTGTTGATGGTGCTGGTAACAACTTTTGTTACCCCCCCTCTATTACGGATGGTATTTCCCAAACAGGAGAACATACAGGAGAAGGTACATGGCTAAACTTATTGTCTTTGTCATAGATGAAACGCAACATGTTGAAGTTGTTTTTGAAACTTGGTTAAGGCTGGGTGTGCCGGGGGTTACGGTTATAAATAGCGCCGGCCTACGCCACCAAATTAAGAAGTACGGCAGCCGCGACGATTTGCCGTTTGTAGTTTCGTTGCAGAGCATCCTGCAAAGCCGAAAAGACCCGCACCAACTTATATTTAGCGTGGTGCGCGACGATTTTGACGTGGACACGTTGGTTGTTGAAACCGAAAAAGTTACCGGGCCTTTGAATAATCCGGATGTTGGCATCCTTTTTGTTGTGCCGGTACAGGGTGTTTGGGGGTTGCGTACTGACGAAAAATAACTGCGCAAAAAAACTGGCATACCCTGAAACAGTTCACTTGGCAAGCAACCCCGACAGCGGCTTTATTTGACGAGCGCCAATAAAAAAATGGCATACTCTGAAACAGTTTACTGGCTGACCCTCATTAACGAGAGCGGCCTGAAATTGAATCTGGTCAAATCCGTCATCCAGCGCTGGAGCGTACTGGAAAAACGCGCCGTGGCTGATTTGTTTGACCTCTCGCCCCTGGAATGGTCAACCACCTTTGGCCTCACCGATAACGAGGCCGAGCGAGTGGCTGCGGCTATGAATGAGGATAGATTGGCCCAACAGGCCAAAATGTTGGCCCAATGGCAAGCCCAGGGCCTGGAGCCGGTTATCCGCACTAACCCGCGCTACCCGCAAAGATTGGCTCAAACCTTACCCCCGGCCAGCCAACCCTTGTTGCTGTGGGGACAGGGCAACTTAACCCTGTTCAACGAGCCGGCCGTGACCGTATTGGGCGAGCAATCGCCCGATGAAGCCGGCGCCGAATTTGTGGATGAGTTGATGCAGGTTTTGGTTTCCGAAGAAATTGGCCTGGTCAGCGGCTACGGGCGCGGCCTGGACCGGGTTACGTTTGAAAGAATGTTGGCTACAGAAGGGGGGCATGCCGTGGCCCTGATCCCCATGGGCCTGAGCGCCTTTGCCCAAACCACCACCAAATTAGAGGCTGCGCTGCAAGCCGGAAAAATCGCCCTGGCCAGCCCTTTTGCCCCGGATGCTGCCTTTCAGGAAAAGTTTGCCGAAGCTCGTCATTTGCTGATTGATTACCTGGCCCTGGTGCTGCTGGTGCTTGATACCAGCGAGGATGCCCAAACCCGAGCTATGGCCGCCCTGGAACGAGGGCTGCCGGTGCTGGTGCGCCCGGCCGATACTGCGGCCAATCGCAGCCTGATTGACCGGGGCGCGCTGCTGCTCACCGACACCGGCGAAGTGGTGGAGATGGCCCAGCAGGCCATGATTGACGATACCATGCGGGAACAAGCCGCCGAGGAAGTTATCCCTATGGCTCCGCCCATGGCGGCTCCCCTTGTTCCCCCCGATTCTGATGACGATTATGCCCTGCGCCCAGAAGAGATAGAACCCATTGCCAGCGACGAGGCCCTGGAGATTCTGTCAATGGGCGGCGAAGTGCCCGACATCCTCCGTAAACGATTAAAAAAAGAAAAAAAGCCCCCTGAGTAGCCCTGGGGGGGCTTTTTTGTTGGTTAGGGTAGCCGGGTTACTGACCGCCTGGCTAAAGTTTGTTAGCGGCGTGGCCGGTAGGTGCCGGTAGCGGGGTCAAAACGAAGATCTTCTTCTGCCCGCTGGCCGTTGAAGGCTTTGTCAAAGAATTGTCTCACCGCCTTGTTTCTTAAAGGCTGGCCCTCAAAATAAGCGTGAGAATTGCCCACGTAAGCGGCATTGGTAAAATCAACATAAACTGCCTGTTGAGAATTAAGATTGTAGGGATAATGGCCCAGCCTGGCCAGTTGTCCCTCCCCCGCCTTCATGCGCGAGGCCATCAGCGCGGCGTCATCTTCATTGATGGTAATGTAAACCCGCTTGCGGCAATGGATCTGATCAACCCATTCGGCGTGGTTTTGACTGTTGGTATCGGCGGCTACTAAAAGTACATTGTCAAAGATAAGTTTTGTCCCCCGGAAAATAGAGGATTCAAGCACTTTTTTGAACAGATAATTACCCATACTGTGCAAAACCAAATTCACCGTAAAGGGGCACCCTTGTTCGGCCATTTTAGTAACAAACTTGTCCCTGGATTCGGCATTTTTGGGGTATCTTTGTTGGGCCTCTTTAAAAATTTTCTCCAAACGTTCTTCGTTAAAACCGTTGAGATAATCATAAATTTTGCCAAAACAACGGTCAAGCGCGCCCACAGAAGCGGCAGCGTCTCGTTTGTCGCTCAAATAATCGGCAACGCCTTTTACCCCGCCCCCGTTAGCGGGCCAACTAAAAGCCGCTACTTCCACATTAAAGTTCTGAGCAAAGTTATCGGCCCGGTCCAGCACAGCCTTAAAATCGTTGTTGAATCCATGCACAAAAAAAAGAAAGTTGCGCTGGCCTTTCCCAACCCGTTCAAACACTTTTCGGGCTACATATTGGCTGCCGTAAGCCGTTTCGGGGCCGGTGATGCCCACTTCGCTTTTCATCTTCTCATTAAGCGTATCAGGAACAATGTTGATCTGCCAATCACCGGCCTCCTTGGTGGCCTCAACCAGGCGTAACTCATTGGGGCCTTTTGGGTTGGGAATGGAGCCTAATTTTTCCAGCCCCTCGGCATTTTCATTGATACTCCGGTTAGTTACTACAAACATCTCACCCTCCTTAAAAATATATGGTTAACTTTTCCGGCACTGCTTACAAATTCCAAAAATGCTCATATGATCGGTCTGCGCCTTAAAGCCGTACCGCTCCTCCAAAAGAGCGCGAACCGGTTCGAGCACGTCGTCACAAAATTCCTCAATGCGACCACATTCCTGACATACCAGGTGGTGATGGGAACAATGCTCTTTTAAGGCAAAATAGGTTTGATGACGGCCCAAGTTGGTTTGGGTAATCAAATTGAGGTCTTGTAATAATTCAAGGGTGCGATAGATGGTGGCTAAACTGATGTAAGGATTGACCTTTTGCACCTCGGCAAAAATATCTTCAGCCGTGATATGACCTTCCAGTTTTTCGATGGTCGCAAAAATGATGGCTCGCTGGGGCGTGACGCGCAGCCCACGCTCTTTTAACGCTTCAATTAGACTGTTCATTTACCGGGTCCCGTAATACATTTGAGAATAATTGCAAGTGCGATTGTATCACGACTACAAAACCACTGCAAAAATGATCTTGCCGGATGCACTTTAGAATTTGGTTTGAGCTGAACCCCAATTTTGCCCTACAAGCAAACCAAATCCTGAGAGAGGCAAAATCTTTCTGATAACCATTGGCTTATGGTATAATTCACCCAAATTTGGGGAAACAAAGTTTTGCCACCATAAGGGGTTCTGCATGGAACGCACCAACGAAATGTGGCTGGAGCATCTGCGTGATGGCCATCCTCATCAGGCCGAAGCCATTGAAGATTTGCGCCAATACTTACAACGCGCCATCATTGTTTATTTACACACCCGCAGCGATTTGAACCATCTGGCCGAGAGTGAATTGCAGCAAATGGGTCAGGATTTTGTCCAGGACGCCCTGCTCAAAATTCAGTCCGGTTTAGGCACGTTTCGAGGTAAAAGTAAATTTACCACCTGGGCGGCCAAAATTGCCGCCAACCATACCATCAGCGAACTGCGCCGGGCCAGGTGGCGCGACCTCTCGCTGGATGCCATCACCGAATCAGGCGCTTCGTTGCAGGAAGTCCTGGCCCCGGATGTTACGTCGGGCAACGCCCCTGATACCGCCAGTGAACGCCGGCAAGTATGGCAAGTGCTTGGCGAGGTCATCAATAACAACTTAACCGAGCGCCAACGCCAGGTGCTAATGGCTGTTCGGGTAGACAATATCCCTATGGCCGAAGTGGCGCGGTTGCTGGATACCAACATCAACAACATTTATAAATTGTTACATGATGCGCGTTTAAAACTAAAGCAGGGCTTGCAAGAATCGGGTTGGGAGCCACAGTACATCTTGCAATTATTTAGTAAGGAGGGGTAAGATTGTCTGCCAATTTACGTCTAAACAATAGCGGCAACGCCTTGATTAATTCAAGGTATGGAGTAGAAAAGATGACCAAGCCGGTGTGGCAAACATTGCTAAAATCCGCTCTGGAAACAGAAGAAAACGAAATTGATTGTCAGGAGTGTTACGACCTGCTGGATGAGTATACAGATTTGCTCATTGCCGGGGCTGCGCCGTGTAGGGTGATGCATTTAGTTAAACAACACCTTAAACATTGCCCCGATTGTAGCACGCTATTTGAAAGCCTCATCACCATCATCGGCCCCGCCGAACAATCCTGGCCCTGTGACCCGGCGAACAAATTTTAACCCAAAACTTAAAAGATTTGGGTTAAAAAAGCGGGAAAAGGGAACTGGCTCCGGTGCAGTTCCTTTTTTGCTTTAGGGGCAGTAGGAGAATTGGCATGGTGCTTAACTATGCCTTTTGAGGTATCATAATAAACAGAAACCGGCTTCAAAAAACTTGATGTTCCTTTGGCTCTATGAAAATTCGCTCTGTAACCCATTTCATCCCCTTAACCTGGCCCATTGATGAAGGCAGCATTGCCGGAGCCGGCCGTTTTTTAGCCGATGCCCGCTTGCGTTTAACCAAGGCCGGTTTTGAAGTCCAAACCGTGCGCCTGGCTACCCCCCCCTTTTTAGACGTGCTGGGCGACCCCGATGCTGCTGTGCTGCTTGAATTCGCCAAAACCCTGGAAGAGATGGCGGCCAAACATAACATAGATTTTGTTTCTATTGGTCCGGTGGTGGCCACCACGCCGCTGTCTTTGCTGATGTCCATTCACGCCTTACCCCAGGTGATTGCGGAAACGGAAAAAATATTCTCCGGGGTGCTTTTTGCCGCCGATAATAGCGGCATCAATTTTGCCGCAGCCCAGGCCCTGGCCCAAACCGTGCACAAGGTTGCTCACGCTACTCCCATGGGGTTTGGTAATTTACGGTTGGGAGCGTTGGCTAACGTGCCGGCCGGCGTGCCGTTTTTCCCGGCTGCTTATCACCATGGGGGGGCCGCCTGCTTTGCCATTGCCACCGAAGCCGCCGACCTGGCCCTTGATGCCATCAGTTCGGCGCGTTCTTTTCCCCAGGCCCAAAAACGACTGATAACAGCCATTGAAAGCGCCACCAATAATTTTTTGGGTATTGTTGATGCCCTGGTTGATGACCACCAGCTTCGTTTTAAGGGATTGGATTTTTCGTTGGCTCCGTTCCCCACGCAGGCCAGGAGCATTGGGGCAGCCGTTGAAAAATTGGGGATAGATAGTTTTGGCGGCAGCGGCACCTTATTTGCCATCTCTTTTTTAACCAACTGTATTCGGCAAGCCAATATTCCCCATACCGGCTTTTCCGGCGTGCTGTTGCCTTTGCTAGAAGATAATGTTTTGGCTGAACGGGCGGCGGAATGTTGTTTTGACATCAACGACCTGCTGCTTTATTCGGCGGTGTGTGGCACCGGGCTTTCTACCATCCCCATCCCCGGCAATACCACCGCCGACGAAATGGCCGCTATTTTTGTTGACATGGCCGCCCTGGCCATCACCCTCCATAAACCTCTCACCGCCCGCCTGATGCCCATTCCCGGCCTGGCCGTTGGAGAAAAAGTAACCTTTGATTTTGAATACTTTGCCAGCAGCCGGGTGATGCCGGTTAAAAACCTGGGCGCCCGGCGCCTTTTTGAAAAAGGTTCTTTCTTTGCCGTTTCCTCCCAACCGTAATAGAATATAAAAAATAAATTACCCCGTCTGAAGAAGAGTACGCGGATTTAAGATTTGCCCATTACGCCGGAACGGGTTTGGCGGGCCATTTACTCTAAAAGGTGATCATTTTTTATGACATCCATCCCTGAACAAATTATCTATGCCGGGCGGCTGTTGTTTGAGCGCAAGTTGTTGGATATGGCCGGCGGCAATATCAGCGCTCGCCACGGCGATACAATTTACGTGACCGCCCGCTATAGCGGCAGTCAACGTCACTGGCAAAACCGGCCGGAAGATATTCTCGCCGGCAGCGTTCACAATGATGAATTGTTAAGCCGCCCCGAATTTTCGCGCGAGGGCAAAGCCCATTTGGCCATCTATCGTCATTTCCCCATGGTCAAGGGCATCATCCACGCGCATCCTTTCCATATTCTCCCTTTCTGCGCCGCCGGCCGCCCCATTGAGCCGGTGCTGGAGCAAACGCAAAAGTTTGGCCTGGTCAAGGTGATTGAAGGCGCGCCTGCGCATACGCAGGTCCTGGCCGATAACATTGTAGCCGCTTTAAAGGGCCAAGAAGAAGTCATCAATCAACAGGCCGCGGCGGTGCTGATGCCCCGGCACGGTATTATGGTGGCCGGCAAAAACCTGCTGGCCGCCGTTGACGCCCTGGAACGCCTTGATTGGAATGCCTATTGTATTATGGCCCAAAAATTGCTGGCATGATCCTTACAGTTACGGCCAATTCCGCTTTAGATCGCTTGCTCTTTATTGATGAGTTCCGGCCCGGCACAACCATACGCCCTTTCAAAACGGCCGATTACGTGGGCGGAAAAGGGTTTGATACGTCGGTGGTGTTGCAGGCGTTGGGCGTTGAAAATCGCGCCGTTGGCTTTGTGGCCGGACCGACCGGCCAGGCCTTGACCAAACTCCTGGACGGTTACGGCATTATTCACGATTTGATTTGGGTGGAAGGCGACACGCGGATTGCCCACATCGTCATCGAGGCTCGCCATCACCGGCACAGCCATCTTATTGCGGCGGGCCTTTCGGTGTCTGCTGAAGCATACCAGGATTTGCTCAAGCGGTATCGAGTTTATCTGGCGCAGGCCGCGTGGGTGGTGGCCGGAGGATCGTTGGCTAGGGGCGTACCCGTCGGTTGTTATCGTCAACTTACGGCAATAGCCCACGAGGCCGGTGTGCCGGTGCTGATTGACAGTTTTGGCCCGCCGCTTTTGGAAACGTTCGCTGCGCCCCCTACGGTCGTCAAAATGAATTGGCATGAGTTTGGTGAAACCTTTGGGCCGCAAACCAAAATCCTGGCCGATCTGGCGGCTGCGGCCCAAAAAGTGCGCGCCCGCGCCCAAATCTCCACGTTAATTATTACTTGTGGGGAAGACGGTATTTTGGCCTTAACCCCGGCCGGTTCTTATCTGGCCGCCGCGCCGCCTCAAACGGCGGTCAATGCCGCCGGGGCCGGCGATGCGGTTTCGGCGGCTCTGGCCTGGCGTTTAGCGGCGGGGGATAACTGGCCGGAGGCCCTGCGTTGGGCCGCAGCTACCGGCGCGGCTGTAACGTTAACCGAGGGCACGGCAGATTGCCACATGGCCGATGTTGAACGCATCCGGTTACAAACCAAGGTGCAGTCATTAAAATTCTCTGTTCAGGTTAAGGCCTGATCCAGGCCCCAAAATGCTGTTTAGTAACAAGGGCAATAGGACAAAATCACCACAAAATTGGTGTAGACACGGCGCTAAAAGTTTTGTATAATAAGTTTGTATTTTTTTGTGATAAAATATCACAACTATAAAGCACAATCTTTACCAGTAAAAAAATTCAGGGGATGAGCGCGCGAACGCCGGTAGTAACTTCAAACCTTCAACACAAATTTCTGCCTCACCTCATCTATCCATCCCCATTCCCCTGCTCTGAGTAAGGCGGGCTTACTTTACTCCAATCGTAAATCCTCGTCTGTTTTGCAGGGTACTCAATTACTCCAAAATTTCAGCATTAACAATTAAAAACATTTGTACCTGGCAAAAATCACATGCGTTCTCACGATTCGTAGTTACTCAAGACAACGCATTGACTAATGCTAAACCTGGTGGGGAGGGTCAGGAACTTGAAAATCCCTGTTCCTCCTCCGGTAAACGGTCACTTTACCTGGAGGATTTGTTTTTGGATTACATGTTACAAGAATGGCTTCAGTTAGATAACCGGAAATTGGCTCAAATTGTTGCTCAAAAATCTCCTACGGCGGTGGTATATCTCAACGGCACCCGGCGTTGGTTTTTGAGTCAACACAAAAATTGGGCCGATTATGCCAGGGTGATGCAGGTGGCGCAGCAGGAGTTCAGCCAACTTTTGTATGAGCATGGCCTGCAAACCTTGATTCAACCTGTGTTTGGCTATGATCTATTGACCCGCGGCGATGATTATTTTAAGCTGGCGGTAGAGCAGGGTTTGGCCCAAATGCTCACCCCCACTTATCGCGCGTGGTATCATCAAACAGAGGTGGGCGTCAACCTTTATGGAAATTGGAGGCAGGTGTTGTCTGAAAAGGGGTTGGCGCGCCTGGCAGACGGATTGGCCGACTTGATTACGGAAAGCGCAGTTTATACCAGTCGCCGCCTGTTCCTGGGCGTTTTTGCCGACCGTTATTTAGATAACATCACTGCTCTGGCCAAAACCGTTGATACCGGCGAAGCGCTGTTGCAGGCGTATTACGGCCAGCCGGTTGGCCCGGTCAACCTGATCATTGGTTCGGGCCAGCCGGCCATTTGGGATGTGCCCCTGTTAGACATTAATAAAGCCAGCCTGTATTTTCTCCAGGCCCCCACCTTTTGTTTAGAGCAAGTAACGCTGCGGCGCATCCTCTATGATTGTATTTACGAGCGAGTCAATGATGATGAATTGTATGACCATTTAACCCCTCAAACTTGGCTAAACTGCAAAGTATTAGGAATTGGACAGCAAACCTCGAAAGGATGGATAGCCCTATGATTCAAGCCTACACCAAATTGCTAACTAAAATACATGGGTCGCCCAACTATATTTCTCCTTCAGCCTATGATACCGGCTGGGCAGCCTGGCTCTATCCCCAGGCCCTTGAGTGGGTTATAGATGCGCAGCGTCCTGATGGCAGTTGGGGAGTTTCTGAATTAGAGTATTATCATGGGCGAGTGATCGCTACTCTCTCCGCCATCAATGCCCTGGCGGCCACGTCTAGCAATGGCCATGATTTGCAGCGCATTGAACGGGGGATTGCTTATTTGGAGAAGGCCATTCCCCACCTGGCGGATGATGCTTTTGAGTCGGTCAGTTTTGAATTACTGCTGCCCAGTTTGCTTGAAACAGGCATTTCCCTGGGCCTGAAACTTAACCGGCTTAAGGCCCTGATAGAGCCGCAAATAATGCCTTTATACCAACAAAAACTGGCGCTCACGCCCAAAGAACTGCTCTATTGCCCTCACATTCCCCTGGCTCACGCCCTGGAATTCATTGGCTTTGAAAAATTAGACCGGACCGCGGTTTCTCAACTCAGGGCAGCCTATGGCGGAATCCATAGTTCGCCGGCCGCCACTGCCTTTGTTGAAATTGCCGTTGGCTGCCAGGAGGGGGATTGTTTTCTTAAAACTTTGTTGGAAAGATATAATGGCGCGGTTCCGGCCATGCTCCCCTTTGAGGTATTTGAGGTTATCTGGCCGCTCTATCATTTTAGTTTAAGCCATAACTTACAATCCTTAAAACCGGCTATTGATTCGCCCGTAGACTTGCTTAAACAGGCCTGGGGTGAAGAAGGGGTGGGCATTTCGTCCCATTTTATTCCAGATGCGGATTGCACGGCCCTGGCGCTTTTGATTTTTGATGCGGTAGGAGAAACGATAGACCCTTTAGTGCTGGAAACTTATGAAGTGGAAACCCATTTTCAATGTTACCTGCGCGAGCGTAATATTTCTCTGGGCACGCACATTCATCTGGTAGACGCGCTCAACAAGGTCAAAAACTTTCCCCGCCGAGAGGAGATGCTCGCAAAAGCCCTAAACGTGCTGGCTTGTCATTTAACCACTACGGATTATATTATTGATAAATGGCACATTTCGCCCTATTACAGTACGGCTCGCGCAGTCCAGACCCTGGTAGGCGTAGCCGATGAGATTGTGGCCAGGCAACTCAATTGGCTCTTGAAAACCCAAAGAGAGGATGGCAGTTGGACGTTCTATCCCCATTGTCCCAAAGCGGCCATTGAAGAAACAGCCTATGCGCTGACGGCCTTGACCCAGGTTTATGAAAAAACGGGCGATATTCCCTTTGCAGTTCTGGAAAGGGGGTACCGCTATCTTACCAGCCATTATACTTCGGTAGAGGCGTTGCCGGGGATGTGGATAGCTAAAGAACTGTATAACCCTTACCATGTGGTTGAGTCGGTAATTTTATTGGCAATGGCTAAATATCAAAATCTAACCAGAAAACCCCGCCTCAAGATGGTTTTTTGAGAAACCCAACCAAACAAAAAACGCCAACCCGTGATTGCCGGTTGGCGTTTTTGGTTTAAAACCAACTTGTTTATTGCAAATAAATAATTCGCCCCTCGCCAATTTCCGGCTGGTAGTGCTGAATAACCTCTTTGTCGCCCCGCAAAATCATCGTTAGCCCTTCCATGGTAAAGGGTTTGACCATGTAAAACTCCGCGCCTCCCTCTTTACTGAGTCGAACCAAATCCCTGACGTCGTTTGAGGAGAGAATGCCAATCCGCTGCCCCGGTTTCTGGGTTTTCATTTCGGTCAGAATCTCAAGTCCTCTATCCGGCAGCCCCTCCAGGCCCATGTCAATAAAAATCAGGTCAAACGATTCCTGTTCAAAAGCGGCCAGCGCCTCTGCTTTTGTTTCGGCCATAGTAAGCGTATGGCCTAAGTGTCTCAACTGTACCTGAAATAGGTGAGCCAACGTATTGCTATCTTCAATCAAAAGTATGTGCATGGCTTCTTTCTCCCTCTCTGGCCGGATAACAACTAATTCTGTAGAACAATAGGCCTTATTTCAAGTTTAAAGCATTTATTTAAATAATGCAATTGCGCAGGGGTCTGTCCAATATTTTAGGATGACTGGGAGGTGTGGGGGGTATCCCCCCAAATTCCCCCCTGTGCTTTCCTGAAATTTTGGACGCACCCATTGCGCAGGCTTTATTGCACTCAGTTATGTCCATTGGGTGAACCAAATTCATCAGACAAGGCATCGTTGGGTTTAGGTAAAGCCACGTTAAAAGTTGTTCCCGCCCCATATTTACTTTCAAATGTCAGCGTGCCGCCATGCAGTTCAATCAAACCTTTGCTGATGTTCAAACCCAGACCCGTCCCGCTGGCTTGCTGCACTATCCGGTCTGCGGCCCTGAAAAAGCGTTCAAACAACTTTTCCTGGTCAATTTCTTTAATGCCTATCCCGGTATCGCTGATGTTTATATTGATCCACTCCTCATTTTGGCTAACGGCCACAATGGCCCCACCTGTGGTAGTGTACTTGTAGGCATTACTCAATAGATTCAACAAAACTTGGTTGATGCGGTTTCTATCCACATAGAGTTGGGGTAGATTATCTTCCAGCTTAACTTCCAGGTTGAGCTTTCTGGAGGCAAACTCTTGTTGGACAATTTTGACCGCCTGGCCAACCACTTCGGCCAAATCTACCCATTGATAATAAAGCTCGATCTCGCCGGTTTCCAGCCGGGACAGGTCAATCAATTCATTGGCCAATTTTAAAAGTTGTTTGACACTATCGTTGATAGTCTGGAGATACTGGTAACCTTTGGCCGAGATTTGCTCTTTTTCTATGGTCAAGAGCAGATCAACATAACCTTGAATGGCCGTCATCGGTGTTCTCAACTCGTGGCTGACCATGCCCAGGAACACGTCCTTAGCCCGTTCCAACTCGGCTTCTTTGGTGAAATCACGCAGTACCATCACATTCCCATCGCCAACTCGTTTGTCCTCGGTGCCGGGTAGAATAACGGGCGCGACATTGGCGGAAATGATGCGGTTATACCATTCAAATCTTACATTACTGCTCTTGCTTGGTTTTTGGCCCGCCAGCCACGCCCGGATGCTGTCTCTGGCTTTGCCCTCGACGGTGGCCAGGAAATCGCTCAAGTTAAAAGAACGCAAATCGCGCCGGGCCAGCCGATTGGCGGCCGGGTTGGCCACCACCACTTGTTGGTCGGCGTCGAAGACCAACACGCCATCGGCAATTGCCTCTAAAATAGTTTTGTTGCGCACAGCCAGGGTGTGTTCCCGGCGCAGGGCTGCCGCCAGTTCTCTGGTTCGCTCTTGCACCCGTTGGTCCAGGTCTCTATTCAAGGCCCTGGTTTCGGCCAGGGATCGCTCTAAAAATAAGGCAATCAGCCAGGCCACAACAGAAATAATGGCCAAACCCAGTAGGCTGACGTAATTGTATTCAACGCCGCCCGTAATAGAAAAACCTTCTTGGTAAAACCTGAACGTATAAGCGCAAATAACAAATATCAGGTAAACAAAGCTATAAATGGGCCTGATCAGAAAGGCGGCCATAATGATGGGGATAGCGTAGGCAATAAATATTCTGTCAATGTCTTCCCAGTTAAAAAAGAAGATAGTGCCGATAATTATTAACACAAGAAAAAGATGGCGCATTAAACGGGGATACCAACGATGGCCCAGCCAGGTTAAACCCCATAGGGCCAAAAAGGCTACATCAAAGGGGATAAAACCGCTATACTTTGAAGCCAATTGACCTTCAAGGGTCAGGGCCAGGTAAACATTCCAGGCTGTATCAAGCACGGCCAGCACCCAAACTGTGCCCACAAAGTAGTTAAAGATCAGGTTTTTATACTTATCTTCAGGTAAATCCAGGGGGGGTGGTTTAAAAAGATTCTTCATGATAATCTATCTCCAATTTGACCCTGCCGGACCGGTTTTTGGGGCGGCCCGGTTATCTTCATTCCGGCGTGAGCCGGCAGGCTAACCACTGCAAGCCGCGATGATGAGTAGCATAAGCCAGGTAATTGTTGCTTTCCACTTGAAAACCCAGCCGTTCTTTCATTTCATAGGCGCCGCTGCCGCCCCGTAACACGCGCACGCCTGCTTCAATGGTGCAGCAAATGGCTTCGTAAATCAATTGAAAGTAAGCGTACTGGACCTCGTAATCCCGCCCCAGCATGGTCATAAGGCCGGTAGCCCCATCTTGAAAAAAAGTAGCGCAGCCTACCAAACGCCCCTCCAGTTCGGCGGTCAACCAGGTGGCCTCGACCATACCGGCGTGGCTTAGCATCGGCTGCGTCCAGGGCGTAGGCGGCGAGCCATGATATGTTTCCACGGCATGGATCAACGAAACAGCCTGTTCCAGGGTAGTTTCGTCCGGCGCCGGCGGCGCATGCCGTTTGATCTCAATGCCCAGGTCGGCGGCGCGGTTGCAGTTGAGCCGGTATTGGCGGCGGGTCTTTTTGCTCAAGTGCTGGAGGTAACTCTCAAAATCAGGCCAGGTGATGTCCAGGTGTGTGCCGGGGTCCGGGAGTGTGGTGGGGATAAGTATGTTCGCCCAACCCGGCCGTTCGGTCTCCTCCCGTTCTAAATAATCAAAAACCAGAAAAGAGGCGCGATACCGGCGCGCTTGCTCCTGGGCCACCTGGGTAATAACTTGCCGGGCTGCTTCACGCAGCGGCGGGTCGGGCAAAATTAGGCCCGGCATATCTACCAGGGGCGTGCGGCACACTAACAACGGCCAACGCCGCAAAATCATTTCCACCAAACGGCGCGCCAGTTTTGACGAAAGCTCTATGGCTTCCTGCCGTTTGAGCCAAAACGTGGCCCGGGCCACGGGCCGGCCACTGTGGGCCAGGATAATATAAATGGGCAGGTCATCGGCCAGCACCGCCTCGGCATAACGATACCAGCGATAATGGGCAAAAGGATGTCCCCCGGCCAAATCGTCCCAGGCCGCCTGGCCAACTTCCTCAATACTGTGCGCAATTTGAATATCAAAGCTGTTTGCCGGCAAGGTGTCGCTCCTGTTGGTGGTGGGGAATCAAGGCCAGGGGGTCCCGACCAGAAGAGTAAATATAGGGCTTGATGTTATATTCCGTTGCGGGCAGATTCATTTAACGCCCCTTTTGTGATAACCCAAAAATCGTGATAGAATTTTAAGCAGGTAAACTACCTGGAATCCAATTATATCATAAATTATAGGCCTGAACACCACCAAAAAACAGGGTATTAGTACTATAGATAACTTGGGATTGCCCACGCCAAAAAAGGAAATAGCTAATGCCGGCCATTATTACCATCACAGATTTAGCCAAAACTTATTACGTTAAAGAGCGCGCCGGTTTTTTAAAGAGCCGCATCAGAGAGATTAATGCGCTAAAAAATATCAATCTAAATATTGAACAGGGCGAGTTGTTTGGCCTGCTGGGGCCAAATGGAGCCGGCAAAACCACCCTGATCAAGTGTATCACTACCCTGCTCATCCCCACGCGGGGCCGGATAGTGGTGAATGATTTTGTGGTTGGCCGGCAGGATGTTCAGGTGCGGGCTTCGTTGGGCTGTTTGTTGGGCGGCGAACGCAGCATTTATTGGAAACTGACGGGGCGAGAAAACCTGGAATATTTTGCCGCCCTGTATTACCTGTCTCCCGCCCAAACCAAAGCCCAGCTTAAAAAACTCGGCCACTTGCTCCACCTGGAATCTTTGTTAGACCGGCCCGTTGAAACCTACTCGTCGGGGCAAAAGATGGCCCTGGTGTTTGCCAGGGCTTTGATCAATAACGCCCGGATTCTGATTTTGGACGAACCGACCACGGCCCTGGATGTTCCCTCGGCCCAGGCCCTGCGGCGCATCATCAAAACCCTCAACAGCGAGGGTTATACCATCATCTTAACTTCGCACCAGATGACCGAGGTGGAAGAGTTGTGCCAGCGGGTGGCTATTGTTGATCAAGGGGTGGTGATTGCCGAAGGCACAATTGAGGCCTTAAAACACGATTTGGGCCAAAATCAAATCATCAAAATGGAAGGCGTTATTCCCCCGGCGGCGTTGGAGGCGGTTAAACGACAAAACGATGTCATTAAGGTGGTGGCCAGCCAGTCCAACCGGCTCACCCAACTGACCGTTTTTGTTGAGGACATGCGGCAAACTTTGCCGGGGTTGATGCAAAACCTGTTAAATCACCAGGCCCTGCTGGAACACATCAGCCCGGCCACCATCACCCTGGAAGATGTGTTTATGGCCAAAACAGGCCGCGCCCTGAGTGAGGATACCCCCCTATGAAATTCACCTTCAAGTTGATGCGGGTTTTAGGGCAAACCACCCGCGTCCAATTAATCCGTCTTTCCAAAACCTGGGCCGCCCGCCTCACCGATTTGTTGATGCCCTCGGCCATAGCCTTTGTGCCCATTATTTTGGGTAAGGCCATTGCCGGCGACGAGGCCGGTTTTAACTTTGCCCAATATGCCCATACTGCCAACTATGCCGGGTTTTTGCTCATTGGCGGCGGCGCATTTATTTTGGTCATCAGGTCTTTTTGGGGATTTGGCCATTGGCTGCGGCAAGAGATGCAGGGCGGCACTTTAGAAAGCCTGTACCTGACCCCCGCTTCGATGGCGGTTATTTTGGCCGGGGTAGCCCTGGCCCTGATGCTCTATTCGGCTTTGCTTTTTGTGGGGGCTATGGTTATTGGCGCCCTTTTGTTTCAAATTGTCTTTCACACCAACCGTTTGTTCGTGGCCTTGCTTTTTTTGCTGGTTGGCCTGCCTCCCCTGTACGGCCTCACTTTGTTTTATGGGGCGCTTGTTTTACGGCTCAAAGAAACCGACGCCTTTATCATGATCGCCCAGTGGGTGCTGACCACCTTGATGGGCGTTTATTTTCCCATCACCATCTTTCCCCCCCTCGTGCGAATTATCAGCTTGCTTTTCCCCCCCACCTGGCTGACCCAGGGTTTACGCGGCGCGCTCCTGGACACGCCCTATTTTTCTCAGCAGTGGTGGCTGGATTTAAGCGTGCTGGCTTTGTTCTGCCTGGTCGCCCCGCTGCTGGGCTATCTTATTTTTGTCAAAACAGAAAGAACCTTGAGAACAGGTTCAGGGCTTGGTTCTTTTTAATGAAAAAGTGGCAAACGTTGGCTTACCGGCCTTTCCGGGCCATGCTCAAACAACAATTTTTGCTCTTGACCCGCTACCCGGTTAACCTGGTGGCTAACTTTGTGCTGGTGCTGGTGATGGCCATTGCCGTGACCCTGTTGATTACAGTTTTTGCCCCGGCGGCAATGGGCGTCAGATTAAAAGGGATGACCCTGTATGGCTTTATCATCTATATCTTTCTCTCGCACACTATCTGGACGGTAGGGTTGGGCATTCAAAAAGAAAAAACAGAAGGCACGCTCACCGGGTTATATCTAACGCCTGCCTCCCGGTTTCTCACGTTGCTGGCCCGCGCTCTGGCGGCCCTTTCCTGGACGGCTGTGGCCGGTTTGCTTGGGCTGCTGCTGGCCCAGGCTATTACCGGCCCCCTGGTTTTCCATTCCCCCTGGTTAGCTTTGGGCATTTTGTTTTTTACATTGAGTGGGTTGGTGGGGCTGGGCTTTGCCATTGCCGGTTTGGCTCTGAATTTTGGCGAAAGCATTGAGTTGGTGGCCAATATTTTTGAATTTGGTTTGATGGGGTTATGCGCCTTTTTCTTTCCTTTTTCGGTTTTGCCCCCGGCCCTGCAAAATATATCCAGACTGATCCCGCTCAGTTACTCGGTTGACGCCTTCCGCACCGTGGCCCTGGGCCAGATGCGGCCTGAACTTTTACCCCTCAATGCGGAATTGACCATTATCATCGCCACCGGCTTGTTTGGCCCGGTAGTGGGGTTTATGATTTACCTGGCCAGCGAGAAAAAGGCGCGGCAAGCGGGAGACCTATAACAATGTTTCAAAAAACTATCCTCAGCCCCCTCTTTCAAATTATTCCCTTTTTGGTTACCCCGGCAAAATCCCTTCCTCCCCGCGCGCCCCTGGCGGCGCGGCTGAACGGCCCCCGCCGGCCCGTGATTGTGGACACCGATATGTCTCACGATGATATGGCGGCCATTTTGTACCTGCTGCAACGCCGGGAGATTGACCTGGTGGGGATTACGGTGGTTAACGGCGTAACGCACGTGGCCAACGGCGTTGAAAATCTGCGCCGTTTATTGGCCCTGGCCGGGCGAGAAGATATTCCTGTGGCCGGGGGGCCGGCCCAACCTCTGGCCGGCGCTAACACCTTTCCGGAGTTTTGGCGGCAATTTGCCGATTTAACCTTTCGCCTGAACTGTCCGCCCGCCGTCCCTGCGCCCGCTGTTTCCGCGCCCGCCCTGATCGGTCAATTGGTGGCCGCCTCTCCCACTCCTGTGCAAATTATTGCCCTCGGCCCCCTGACCAATATTGCCCTGGCTTTGCAAGCCAACCCGGCCCTGGCGGCGCAGTTGGACTCGATTGTGGTGGGGGGAGGCGCCGTTTACGTGCCCGGCTGTATCCACGAGGAGGATGCGGCCAATCCCAACCAGGTGGCGGAGTGGAATTTATGGCTAGACCCCACCGCCGCTGATTTTGTTTTCCGCTCCGGGGCAAAATTGGTGGTTGCGCCTTTGGATGTAACCCATATCCATGGCCCCAGCCCGCTTTTGATCTCGCGCCGCCTGGCCCATGAATTCTCAAGGGCGGCGGCCCGGTGGCGGGAAACAAAATTTATGGCCAGGATAATCAAGGGGCTATTTTGGATACAACCGGGGGTGAAGGCTGTGCCGGTGTGGGATGCAGTTACGGCGGCCATTGCCGTAGAGCCAACTATTGGGACCGATTGGCGAGACTTGCCTTTGCAGATCAACACCCACCCGCCGGAAATAACCGGTCAGACAGTGGTCAACAAAACCGGCCCGCCCAATGCCCGCGTCTGTTTGGGCGGTAACCAGGTCGCCTTTGAGGCGGCCTTCCTGGCCGCAGCCAATTCATTAGACAATCTATCTGAGCCGCAGAGCCAGCCGATAGACCGGGCCAGCTAAGGCGAAGTCACGCCAGTCAATAGGGCTAGAGACGAGATAAATTGGACTGAGCGCGGGCCGAGTTAAAATGTGGCGGCCAGGATGTGGGCCGCCTCGTTGGCCAGGGTGATGAAGGGCTGGCCGTAAAGGGCAATGACCAGGGTCATGACCATTGTCACCGCCACCACCACGTTCATAACAAAACCGGCATGCAGGGGCGACTCATCCCGGCCCCGGCCAAAAAAGGCCAGCCGGGCCACGCCAAAGTAATAGTAAACCGAGATGACGCTGTTGATAATGCCCACCACGGCCAGGGTGTAAAGTTGCTGGTCAATGGCTGCGCCAAAAACAAACAGTTTGCCCATAAAACCGCCGGTGGGGGGGATGCCAACAAGCGAGAGGAAAAAAATCAACAGGGCCACGGCCAAAAAGGGAGAGCGGCGAATGAGACCGGCGTAATCGGCAATTTCCGAGGAGCCGGTTTTGTTTTCTATGGCAATGGCCACTGCAAAAATACCCAGGTTGGTAAAAAGATAGGCAAACAAAAACAGCATAATGGCCGACACGCCGTTGGCCCAGCCCTCGGGGTGACCGGTCCAGGCGGCCAGGCCGATGAGCATATAACCGGCCTGGGCAATGCTGGAATAGGCCAACATTCGTTTCATGTTCTTTTGCCACAGGGCTACCAGGTTGCCCAGGGTCATCGTCAGAATGGCGATGAAGGACAGGATGGCCGTCCAATTGACCTGGTAAGCGGGCAGGGCGACCACCAGCACCCGGATGAGCACGGCAAAACCGGCCGCTTTGGGCCCAACCGAAAGAAAAGCCGTAATCGGCGTGGGCGCGCCCTCGTAGGCATCGGGCGACCATTGGTGAAAGGGCACCAGGGCAATCTTAAAACCAAAGCCAACCAAAACAAGCAGCATAGACATCATCACCAGCCCCAGGTTTGGCCGGGAGGCGGATAGCGACGCGGCGATGGCGGCCAAATCCACGCTGCCGGTGAAGCCAAACAACAAGGAGAAGCCATACAGCATTACCCCGGAGGCCAACGCCCCATAGAGAAAATATTTCATGGCCGCTTCGGTGGAGCGGGCGTCGCGGCGGAGATAGCCGGTTAAGATGTAGCTGGTGATGGACAGGAATTCCAGAGAGAGATAAATCATAATCAGGTTGGTGGCGCTGGAGAGCAGCATCAGGCTCAACCCGGCCAGCAGGGTAAGGGCGTAAAATTCGCCCCGGAAGGGGCTGCGGGTTTTAAGGTAATCTACCGCGCTCAAGCCAACCAGGGCTACGGTTAAGGCGGCGATCAGCTTGAAGAAAAAGGCCATGCGGTCAACGGCCATGATGGGCACGGCGCTATCTGGCCCGGTGGTCAGCGCGCGCTGGTTGCTGGCCAAAGGCCAGAGATAGACGGTGGCCAGAAACACGCCAATGGCCCCGGCAAAGGCCAGCCAGGGTAAAATGGTTATGCTGCGGCGGTCGCCCCTCCAGATGATGTCCAGGGTGAAAATGGCAAAGGCCGTTGCGGTGATGATAATTTCGGGTAAGAGTAACAATAAGTTGTTCAAAACTCACCTCTGTTCAGTGCTGAGAATCCTTGCGTGGCTATCAAATATTCACGACTCGGGCGATCCACATCTTCTTCCACACAGTCTCGCGTTACCCGCACCCTATCTCCTGATTGTAGACATAATTTGTTTTTGGCCACTGTTTGTCCAGTCAGTTAAATAACCAGCAAGTTGACGAAAATTTCCCCACCTGATCACGACTTACCGCAACGCCTGTAAAATAAGCACGCTGGTGGCGTTGATAGTGTTGATGATAAAGGCCGGGGCAATGCCAATCACAATCATGCCAAAGAGCAGGGGAGCCATGGTAATCACTTCAAAGGCGGCCATGTCAACCTTAAAGGGCCAGTGAGCGGCGTCAAAAATGCTGTTCCACTTGTCCTCGTTGAATTCACCCAAAAAGACGTGCTGGATAATTTTGTAGAGAATGTAGGCTGCGGTCAGCACAATGGCAATGATGCCGATAAGGGCAAAGTTGGGAATAAGGTGGAACGCGCCGCGGAAAACCATGAACTCGCTGATAAACCCGGCCAGGCCCGGCAAGCCCAACGAAGCCAGCCCGGTAACCATCATCACCCCATAATACACCGGCAGTTTGGCCGATAACCCCCCAAAGGCCTTCAGGTCGCGGGTGTGGGTGCGCTCGTAAATCACGCCCACCAGGAAAAAGAGGCCGCCCGTAATCAGGCCGTGGGTGACCATTTGCAGCACCGCGCCATTAAGGGCAATCACCCGGCTTTCGGCCACCCCTGGCACGTCGCGGGCAAAGGCCATGGCCGCGGCCAGGCCCAGGATAAAGTAACCCATGTGGCTCACCGAGGAGTAAGCGATCAGCCGTTTCAAATCCCACTGGGCAAAACTGACCAGCGCCCCGTAAATCATGCTGATCAGGCCCAGGGTGGCAATAATCAGGGCCATATTCTGGAATACGTGGGGGAAGAAAGGAATGAGCACGCGGATCATGCCATAACCGCCCAATTTTAGCAGCACCCCGGCCAAAATCACCGACCCGGCCGTGGGCGCGGCGGTGTGGGCGTCGGGCAACCAGGTGTGGAAGGGCCACAACGGCACTTTGATGGCAAAGGCAATGAAGATGGCCCAGAAGGCTGCCGTTACATAGGCCAAATTATTCGGGTTGGCGTCCTCAAGGAACGTTCCGGCCAGCAGAGCGGGAATTTGGGTCATATCCCAGGAGCCGGCGGCCAGGTACAGGGCAATAAAGGCCAGCAGCATGGCCACCGAGCCAACCAACGTATAGATAAAGAATTTGATGGCCGAGTACTGCGGCCGGTCTTTAGGCTGGCCCCAGATGCCAATGAGCAGGAACATCGGCACCAGGCCGATTTCCCAGAAAAAGTAGAACAGCACCAAATCCAGCGACACAAACACGCCCAGCATGCCCATCTCCAGCAGCAGGAACAGGGCAAAAAACTCCTTCACCCGCGTGTGAATCATTTTGGCCGAGTACCACAGGCTGAGGGTGGTCAGCAGAGTGGTCAGCACCACCAGGGGCAGGCTGAGGCCGTCCACGCCCATGTAATACTGCACGCCGATGGCCGGGATCCAATTGAATTTATCAATATAGGGATGGTAGCCCCCGGTATCGCCATAGGTAGACCACAAAAAAATGGATATGCCCAATGAAGGCAGGCTCATCACCACGGCGAAATATTTGATGAATGTTTCCTGAGTTTTGGGAATCGCCAGAATGATTAAAGCCCCGAATAGGGGAATGAAGGTCATTGCGGTTAAGTAGAGCATCAGGATTATGTCTCCTTTGCGCTTATATTATGGGGTAAGGAGGAAGAGCATGCTTGTTTGCTCCCCCCGCCCCGGTTTACGGCAGCAGGGCAATCGCCGGTATCTGGCCGAACCAGGCCATCAGGGCCAGACCCACCAGGATCAAAAAGCCAATCACCAACAGTAACATATAGTTTTGGGCGCGGCCGGTTTGCAGAAAGCGCAGTTGGCCGCCGCACCAATTGATGAGCCAGGGGATGCCGTTGACCAGCCAGCCGTCAATGGTGATGGTATCAAACAGGCGAATGAGGTCGGATACAAAACGCATCAGGTAGCCAAAAAAGTCAACAAGGCGGTTGATGACCCACTCGTAATCGAATTTGCCGCACAGCGTTGCCAGCGACACCACCGGATAGATGATCAGGCCGCGATAAATTTCGTCGAAGTAATATTTGTTATACAGGATGGTGAAGACGGGCCGGCCAATCAGCGGCAGGCGCTGAACCGGATCGTCGGCTTTGGCATCGTCTACCCGGGCGTAGAGCCACCAGCCGAAGGCGAAGAAGATCAGGCCGATCAACAGCGAACTTCCGGCCACCGGCCAGCTAAAGGGCGCCGCCTCAAAAGCAATGCCCGGCGCGGCTTCTTTGGCAATGAGATGCACCTCGCCTACAAAATGGTGGAACCAACCGCCGAGGAATGGCGCGTTGATAAAACCCAGCAGCAGGGCAAAAAAGGCCAGCGCCAGCAGCGGCCAAGTCATCCGTTTGCCCGGTTCAACCGCATGTTCGGCTAATTTGGTGCGGGGTTTGCCCGTGAATACCAGGCCCATTTGACGGCCCATGTAAAAGGCGGTAAAAGCCGCGCCCACTGCTCCGGCCAGATAGACCCAAAAATAAAGCGACTGGTGACGGTGCAGAAAAGCCTCGGTTAAAATTTCGTCTTTGCTCCAAAAACCTGCCGCCGGGAAAAGTCCAACCAATGCCCACGCCCCCACCAGATAAGCAACAAAACTGAGTTTCATTTTGTTCCGCAAGCCGCCCATATTGCGCATATCCTGCGGGTCGGTGTGGTGATCGTGGGCGTGGTGGGCGCCATGTTCCATGGCGTGGATGACGGAGCCGGAGCCCATAAAAAGCAGGGCTTTAAAAAAGGAGTGGGTAATCAGGTGAAACACCCCGGCCACAAACCCGCCAATGCCCAGGGCCATCATCATGTAACCCAACTGGCTGATGGTGGAGTAGGCCAGCACCCGCTTGATGTCAAACTGGGCCACGCCAATGGTTGCCCCCAACAGCACGGTGATGGCCCCAATAACGGCCACCGTTTGCATGGCCGCGCCGTTTTCAAATGCGGCAAAGAGGGGCAGCATGCGGGCTACCAGGTAGACGCCGGCAGAGACCATGGTGGCGGCGTGGATGAGGGCGGAAACCGGCGTGGGGCCTTCCATTGCATCCGGCAGCCAAACGTGGAGGGGGAACTGGGCGCTTTTACCCACCGCGCCGCCAAAAATTAACAAAGCGGTGAGGGTGGCCAGGGGCATACCCCACAGGGTCACTTCGGTCAGATAGACCAGGGTGGGCGGGGCAAAGATTTGGCGGAAAGAAAGCGTTCCGGCGTAGCTCCACAAAAGCAGCATGCCGGCCAAGAGCAGCACGTCGCCGATGCGGGTGGTCAAAAAGGCTTTCAACCCGGCCAAATTGGGCGAGATTTTGTCCGGCCCGGCGTATTTCCAGAATTGCAAGGTTTGCCATAGCGCCCGCGGGGTGTTGATTTTGTCCGCGTCGGGGTACTCTTTCTCAAACCAGAAGCCAATGAGCAGGTAAGAACACAGCCCCATGATTTCCCAGGCAATAAAAAGCAGCAGCAGGTTATTGGCCAGCACCAGCAGCAGCATCCCGGCGGCAAACAGCGATACGTAAGCAAAAAAGCGGGCGTAGCGGCCAAATTGCGCCTCGTAGCCTTCCATGTATTCGGTGGCGTAAATGAAGATCATCAAACAGACAAAGGGCACCATAAAGAGCATGGCCGCCGTCAGGCCGTCTACGGCAAAACCGGTTTGCAGATAACTGAAGGCGGTGGGAATCCAATTGAATGATAAATCCCAGCCGGCAACGTGGATGCCGTGTTCGTCAGCCATTGCCCCAATTGTTCCGGCCACAATAATCCAGGAATGAAGCCAGGCCAGGGCAATTGCGCCAACAGCTAACCAGGCGCTGGCTTTTTTATATCGGTTCAAACCCAACACAATCAAAGCAAACGCCAGGAGGGGATAGAGGGGGATGAGATAAATAAAGTTAAAGAAAAAGTTCATTATGGACCACCAACAATTTCTCTCAGGTATAAATCATTTACAAATGATAATCTCCCGATGCTTCAGGCTGGTATAAGATATGCTTGACCTTCAATTTTCTTTGCCCGGCCGGAACGTCCCATTCAAATACATCGCCGACCCTATACCCTAACATTCCGGTACCAACAGGGGCCAATATCGAAATTTTACCGTGTTCAATATCGGCGTCTTCTGGAAACACCAGAGTGTACGTTTCTTCTTCGCCGGTGCTGAAGTCAACCAAACAGACGGTGGAATTCATGGTAATCACATCATGCGGCACCTCTTGCGGCGCGACGACCTTCGCCCGATTAAGCTCGGCTTGCAGGCGTAGCAAATAATCGTTATCACGATACTGGGTGTATTGGGCCTCTTGGAGCAATTTGTTCAAGCGTTCAAGGTCAAACTCGGTAATATAAATCAGGTTATCACTCATGATATTTTCCCCTTTACTCTATCGCTGTTCAATAAAACCGAGAATACCGCATCAATTTATTGTTTCAGCATGTCCAGTTCTTCAACCACCGCCGATTTGTGGCGGCGATACACGGCAATCACAATGGCCAAGCCCACGGCGGCCTCGGCGGCGGCAACGGCAATAACCACCAGGGCAAAGATTTGGCCGGTTACTTTGGTGGGGGTCACGTAACGCCAAAAGGCCACCATGTTCACGTTGACCGCGTTCAGAATAAGCTCCACGCCCATCAAAATACCAATCGCGTTGCGGCGGGAGAGCGCGCCATAAACGCCAAGGGCAAATAAAACGGCAGACACGGTTAACCACCAGGAGAGGGGAATGGTCATGTTTCGGTTTCCTCCTGCGTTTTTTCTCGGGCCAGAATGACCGCACCAATTAAGGCTGCCGAGAGCAGCACGCCAATCACCTCAAAAGGGATCAGATAACTGCCCAACAAGGCCAGCCCCAATTGCTCGACGGTATTATCGGGGGGGGGCGTGGCGGTAAGGGGCCACGCTACCACGTTCACGGTGAACACCAACACGGCCAGCAGTAGCGCCGAAATGATCAGGCTGATCCACCACTGACGATTGAGTTGAGTTTGGCCGGCGGCCATCACCTGCTGAGAGAACATAATGGCAAAAAGAATTAAAATGGCCACGGCCCCAATGTAAACCATCAATTGCACCACGGCCAAAAAACCGGCGCTAAGCAACACGTAATAGCCGGTTACGCCAAATAACGACAAAATCAAATATAACCCGCTATGGAATAGTCTCCGGCTGGTGACCACGCCGATGGCCCCACCAATGGTGAAAATGGTCATGATGATAAAAATAATTTGGGTAATATCAGGCATGGGCAAACCTCTTGGACAGGGTAGCAGGGTAACAGGTAGCAGGGTAAAAAGACGGTTATTCGTTATTTGCTCCTCTGTTACTCTGCTCCTCTGCTACCTGCTACTTTGCTCCCTTGCTACTTTACAATCGGGTCAACCGCCGTCACCGCTCGCAAACCTTTGTTTTGGCTGCGGCGGGCTGCGCTGAAAACAATCACCAGGGCTGCGCCCAGCACTACCAGATTAACCCCCAACATAGCAATGATTTTACCGAATTCGCCGGGTGTTACCTTAACGGCCACGGCCACGCCAATCAATAAGAATAGCGACAGCGGCACCAGGAACTTCCAGCCGAAATCAAGCAGGTGGTCAATGCGAAAGCGCGGCAGCGTGCCCCGCAGCCACATCATCACAAAAACAAAGAAAAAGACCTTGACCAGCAAGGCCATCAGGCCAAACAAAGCGCCCCAGGGAAAGGGCCAGGCCGCCACGTTCACCAGCGGTATCTGCCATCCCCCAAAGAAAAACACCGACAGGAAAAAGGAGAGGGCAAACATGTGCACGTACTCGCCAATCATAAACATGCCAAACTTGATACCGCTGTATTCAGTATGGAAACCGGCCACCAACTCCGATTCCCCTTCAATCAAATCAAAGGGCGAGCGACCCACCTCGGCCACCCCGGCCATTAAAAAGATCAGAAAAACCACCGGCAGTGAAACAACATACCACATTCCGCTTTGGGCTTCAATAATTTTGACCAACGACATTGATTCGGCGGCCAGGGTGATAATGAGCAGCGTGATGACCATAGGAATTTCATAGGTGAGCAGCATGGCCACCGCCCGATAAGCTCCCAACAAAGAGTATTTATTATTGGAGGCCCAACCGGCCATCAATACACCCAATGTGCCCAACGCCCCAACGGCCACAATATAAAGTACGCCCACATTCAACTCGGCGCCCACAAAACCGGGGGCAAACGGGATTACGGCAAATACCAGAATGGCCGAAACAACGGCCAGGCCGGGGGCAATATTGTAGGTCAGTCGGTCGGCGTTGGCCGGGGTGATGTCTTCTTTGGTAAACATTTTGATCATATCGGCTACGGCCTGGAACCAGCCAAAGGGACCGGCCCGATTAGGCCCAAGCCGGTTTTGAATCCGGCCAATGATCTTGCGCTCCAGCCAGGTTAGCACAATCAACGAAGCCGGCGCAGCCACTGCCACCACCGCCGCAAAAATAAAATAAGCCACCAACTTGGCCATGCTTTGATTAATGTGGGGAATATTTAAGCTAATGATGAAATCGGTTAAATACTGCATTTAAGCTGCTCCGAGTTATGTTCCGTATTGCGTTGCCCACCTTTGCGGCCTTCGACACTGTTCTTGATGATGTTAAGCCCTACAACCACCGCATTGCGCCCTTACGCCAGGCATAGAACAAGCCATCAAGCAGGAGTAGGATAAACACAACAACCCATACCAGGGCATAAAGATTTAACTGCCGGTAGGCCACGGCAAATGGAAATAGAAAAATGGCCTCAACGTCAAAAATTACAAAAATGATGGCATAAATATAATATTGAGCCTTAAATTGCACCCAGGTTTGGCCAATGGTCTGCATTCCGGATTCATAAGTTTCTTGTTTGGCCGGATGAGGCTTTTTGGGTCTGAGCAACCAAGCGAGGAAAAGCGTGGCAAAAGGAATGATCACCACAATAGCGCCAAATACACCAATGAATTCAAAATCCTGGACCATTTAGAAATTACCTTTAACAAATCTTCATAAAAACGCCGGATAGGGCGATTATAACATAGTTGGGAGCTTCAACACAATTTTGCGGTCGCAACAGGCCAAATTGGCGATGGATGCGACATTATCCCAATCCGGTGATTGAGGCTAAATTTTGAGGGGAGATAATCGCCGGATTTTAGGGGAAACGGTATAATGTGGGCAAGATTATTTGGAGGTTATTTTGACCCCCACCGACTGGGACAATTATGTAACCACCCATCACGGCCACCTGCTGCAAAGCTGGGCCTGGGGTGAATTGAAGAGCCGTTTTGGCTGGATACCCCAACGCATCCGGGTAAAGGATGCCGCGGCCCAAATTCTTTTTCGACGTTTGCCCTTGGGCCTGACCATTGCCTACATTCCTAAAGGCCCGATTGTAGATTGGTCAAATTGGATGCAAGGCCAGGCCCTCTTGGCCGCCATCCACGCCGAGGCCAAAAAACACCGGGCCATCTTCCTCAAAATTGAACCGGACGTGCCCCAACCACCTGGCTCCCCAACTGCCCAGGCCTCCCATGTCTCAACTTTTCTGCAAAAATCCGGCTTCACCCCCGCCGACACTATCCAACCCCGCGCTTCCCTGGTAATTGACCTCAGCGGCGACGAAGACGCCATCCTGGCCGCGATGAAACAAAAAACCCGTTACAACATTCGCCTGGCTGCCAAAAAAGGCGTTACCGTGCGGGTGGGAAATGCAGCGGATATTCCCCTTTTTTACAAACTGTCGCTGACCACTTCCGACCGCGACAGTTTTGGGATTCACAGCCTTGATTACTACCAAACCGCTTACAACCTGTTTGCGCCGGATCACTGCGCCCTGTTGCTGGCCGAATTTGCCGGCAAGCCCCTGGCCGCCTTGCTGGTGTTTCGACACAAGCAAGACGCTTATTATTTTTACGGGGCGTCTTCTAATGAATACCGCCACTTGATGCCCAATTACCTGGTGCAATGGGCCGCCATCCAATGGGCCAAACGTGCGGGCTGCACCCGCTACGATTTGTGGGGCATCCCCGACGCCGACCTGGCTACGCTGGAAGCGGAATTTCAAGATCGGCATGATGGATTGTGGAGCGTATATCGTTTTAAGCGGGGCTTTGGGGGGCAGTTTACCCGGAGTTTCGGGGCGTATGATTACGTTTACCAACCGCTGCTCTATCAGCTCTACAAACTACGGCGCAAATTTTAAGCTGTTAAGACTGATGCACGTTCCAGGGTGACAGTCACTTACAAAGTGACTGTCACCCTGGAACGCATCAACGATTTGCGTAAGCCCTATCTGTAAAAAATAGGGCGAGCGGCCAGTCGCCCCCACCCCAAATTGGGGACGCCCTCTGAATTTTCCTGAAGTTTGACACCTTTTCCACTTTATGGTATCATTTCTGTTATGTTTTTAGCACTCTAAGGGCTAGAGTGCTAAAGTATGAACAACAATGAACGAACACGATTTAACCGAACGACAGCAAACCGTGCTCCGGTTGGTGGTCCAACAATATATTCAAAGCGCTATCCCCATCAGCTCCAAATCAATTACCAAAGAGTACAAATTGGGGGTTAGTTCGGCTACCGTGCGCAACGAGATGGCCGAGCTGGAAGAGTTGGGATATTTGATGCACCCCCACACTTCGGCGGGGCGCGTGCCAACCGAGGCGGGTTATCGCTATTTTGTGGAAAAGCTGATGGAGCAGGTAGACCTGTCTGCCGAAGATCAGCGCATGATTAGCCACCAATTCCATCAAGCCCGGCTGGAGCTTGACCAGTGGCTCCGCTTGAGCGCGGCGGTTTTGGCCCATACCGCGCATAATGCTTCATTGGTCACTGCGCCTAAAAGCGTGCATTGCCATCTGAAGCACCTGGAATTGATTGCTATCCGCGAACAAACGGTGCTGTTGGTTTTGGTTTTTCAGGAAGGCACGCTCAAACAGCAGCTCATTACGGTTGATACCCCGATTAATCAGGATGAACTGGCCCCCCTGGCCCGGCAATTGACCGACTTGTGGCAGGGACTTAATGCCAACGAGGTCACCGCGATGCCTGAGCCAATGAGCGAAATTGGGGCCAAAGTGCGGGAAGTGGTTGTGGAAACCATGCGCCGCATTGACGCCCGCCGCAGCAGCGACATTTACCGCGACGGCCTGCTCAATGTTTTCAACCAGCCGGAATTTAGAGAGCGAGAAGGCATTCGGCAAATCATCCGGGCCTTGGAAGAGCGCCGGTTTGTGGAGCAAATGGTTGACGAAGCCCTGCAACGTGGGGGCGTGCAAATCATCATCGGCGGCGAAGGCAAGTGGGAAGAACTATCAGAAGTGGGCATTGTGCTCACCCGCTATGGCGCCGGCGACGAAATTACCGGCGTGATGGGGGTGTTAGGCCCGGTCCGCATGCCGTATGAACGAACCGTTTCGGTGGTGCGCTATATGTCGCAATTGATGAGTGATTTTGTGAGTGATTTGTATGTTTAAGTTATTTAACCCACGACCCCTAATCTAAGGAAATCTATGGCTAAGAGAAAAAAAGACCCGGATAAAACAAAAAAAAATGAAGCCGCCGCCGAAGTAACCAGCGCAGAGATGGCCCCGGAGGAAGTTGTTACGGCCGAAGTTGGCGCAGCCGAAACCGCTGAAGTTGAAACGGAAACTGAAGCCGAAGCTGAAGCCTTCAGCCTGGAAGAACAACTGGCCCGGTCGCAGCAAGAAGCCGCCAATAATTTAGAAGGCTGGCAGCGGGCCGCCGCAGAACTGGCTAACTTCAAACGGCGGCAGGAAGAACAGCAAAAACTTCAACGCGACCGCATCAAGGCCGAGGTGCTGGAGGGGGTGCTCAGCGCCCTGGATGATATGGAATTGGCTTTTCAAAATGTGCCGGAAGAACTCAATGGCCAGCTCTTGGGCTGGGTAGAGGGCTTTCGGCTGGTGCAGCGCAAACTGGATAAAATCCTGGAAGAGCAAAATGTGATGCCCATCACCACCGAGGGCGAATTTGACCCCAACTTCCACGAAGCCGTCAGCTACGAAGAGAGTGAAGATCATGAAGAGGGGCAAATTATCGGTGAAGTGCGCAAGGGTTACCAGGTTGGTAATCGGGTTTTGCGCCCGGCGCTGGTGAGAGTGGCTAAATAAAAAAACTTGGATTATTTGACAATTTAAGGAGCAACAAACAATGGGCAAGATTATAGGCATTGACTTGGGCACAACAAACTCGGCGATGGCGGTAATGGAAGGCGGCGAGCCGGTCATCATTCCCAACGCGGAAGGCAATCGCACCACCCCCTCGGTGGTAGCGGTCAACCCCAAAACCGGCGAGCGAATGGTGGGCCAGGTAGCCAAACGCCAGGCCGTTACTAACCCTGAAAATACTATCTTTTCCATCAAACGTTTCATGGGCCGCAAATACAAAGACCCGGAGGTCCAGCACGTTCTGGAGGTGGTGCCCTACAAGGTGAAAGAAGCGCCCAACGGCGACATCCGCGTGGTAATGGGCGATAAAGAGTATTCGCCGCCCGAAATCAGCGCCATGATCCTGCAAAAGCTCAAAAACGATGCCGAAGCCTACCTGGGCGAAACCATTACCCAGGCCGTGATCACCGTGCCGGCTTATTTCAACGATAGCCAACGCCAGGCCACCAAAGACGCCGGAAAAATTGCCGGCCTGGAAGTGATGCGCATCATCAACGAACCCACCGCCTCCTCGCTGGCCTACGGGCTGGACAAAAAAGGCGAAGAAGTAATTGCCGTGTACGACTTGGGCGGCGGCACCTTTGACATTTCCATCCTTGACGTTGGCGACGGCGTTTTTGAAGTGAAATCAACCAACGGCGATACCTATTTAGGCGGCGATGATTTTGATCAAAAAGTGATTGACTACGTAGCTGGCGAATTCAAAAAACAAGAAGGCATTGACTTGCGCCAGGACAACCAGGCTTTGCAGCGGCTGAAAGAAGCCGCCGAAAAGGCCAAAATTGAACTCTCTACCACCCAGCAAACCGAAATCAATCTACCCTTCATCACGGCCGACGCCTCCGGCCCGAAACACCTGAACATGAACCTGACCCGTTCCAGGTTAGAACAACTGACCGAGAACCTCATTGCCAAATCTCTGGACCCCTGTCGGGCCGCCCTTAAAGACGCCGATTTGAGCACCAGCGAGATTAACGAAGTGATTCTGGTGGGCGGCCAAACCCGCATGCCCAGCGTGCAGGAAGCGGTGCAAAAGCTCTTTGGCAAGTCTCCCCACAAAGGCGTTAACCCCGATGAAGTGGTGGCCATTGGCGCCGCTATTCAGGCCGGCGTATTGGGCGGCGACGTGAAAGACGTGCTGCTGCTTGATGTGACCCCGCTGACCCTCAGCATCGAAACCCTGGGCCACGTGGCCACCCCGTTAATCGAGCGCAACACCACCATTCCCACCAAAAAGAGCCAGATTTTCTCCACTGCCGCCGACGGCCAGACCCAGGTAGAAATCCACGTGGTGCAGGGCGAGCGCCCCATGGTCGCCGACAACAAGAGCCTGGGCCGCTTCATTTTAGACGGCATCCCCCCGGCTCCCCGCGGCATGCCGCAAATTGAAGTAACGTTTGACATTGACGCCAACGGTATTTTGCACGTGACCGCCCAGGATAAAGCCACCGGCAAAGAACAAAGCATGAAAATTATGCCCTCCAGCGGCCTGAGCGACAATGAAATTGACCGCATGGTGCACGAAGCCGAACAGCACCAGGAAGAGGACGCCCGGCAGAAACAGCGCATTGAGGCCCGCAATCAGGCCGACAACCTGGTTTTTGCCGCCGAAAAAATGTTAAGCGAACATGGCGAAAAAATAAGCAGCGATGTTAAGGCCGAAGTGGAAAGCAAAATAGAGGCGACTAAAAAGGCCCTGGAAGGGGACGATACGGACGCCATCAACCAGGCCGCCGCCGACTTAAGCCAGGCTGTGCAAAAGATTGGCGCAGCCATGTACGGCGAGCCTGGCGCCGGCGCGGGTCCCGGGGCCGCTCCCGGCGCTGATGCCGGCGGCGATACCGGCCCCAGTGACGAAGATGTGGTTGAAGGTGAATTTAGCGAAGCGTAGCGCAAAGTACAAGGTAGCAAAGTAACAGAGTAGCAAATAACAGAATAATAGTCTTCTTACCTTGCCACCTTGTTACCCTGCTACCTTGTTACCCTGCTACCTTATCACTTTGCTACCCTACAAAGATTGGTATGAACGGAAAACGAGACTACTACGAGGTTCTGGGCGTAGCCAAAGGCGCCTCAAAAGAAGAAATAAAAAAAGCTTATCGCCAGTTGGCCCGGCAGTATCACCCCGACGTGAGCAAAGAGGCAGATGCCGAAACAAAGTTCAAAGAGGTCAACGAAGCCTACGAGGTTTTGTCTGACGAGCAGAAACGCAGCATCTATGACCGGCTGGGGCACGCCGGGTTAGGCGGCGGCGGGATGGGAGGCTTTGGCGGCTTTGATTTTGGCGGTTTCCGCGACCCCTTTGAAATATTTGAGGAAGTTTTTGGCGGTTTTGGCTTTGGCGCCGGTAGCCGTCGCCAGCGACGCGGCCCGCGCCGAGGGGCTGACCTGCGCTATGAAATGACCCTGGAGTTTGAAGAGGCTGTTTTTGGCGCAGAGCGCGAGATTGAAGTGCCGCGTCATGAAACGTGCGGCGCATGTAAAGGCAGTGGCGCCGAATCCGGCACCTCCCCCATTCGATGCCCGGAGTGTAACGGTACCGGCGAAGTGCGGCGGCAAACCGGCTTTTTTATCAACATCGGCACTTGCCCTCGCTGCCAGGGCCGGGGCGAAATCATTACCAGCCCCTGCCGCGAATGTCAGGGCAGAGGGCGCGTGGTCAAAACGCGCCGCCTTAATGTGAAAGTGCCGGCGGGCGTGGACCACGGCACCCAAATTCGCCTGTCCGGCGAAGGCGAAAGCGGTACGCAGGGCGGCCCGCCGGGGAACCTTTACGTGGTCATCCGGGTGAAAGCGCACCCCTACTTTCGCCGCGCCGATGAAACCATTCACTTGGAATTGGCCATCAACATCACCCAGGCCGCTTTAGGCGATGAAGTGGAAGTGCCCACCCTGGACGGTAAAGAGATGATGAAGATTCCTGCCGGCACCCAAACCGGCGATACTATTCGCCTGCGGAGCAAGGGCGTGCCGCGCCTGCGCCGCGACGGCACCAGTACCAGCCGGGGCGACCAGGTAATCACCATCCAGGTGCGCACGCCCACCAACCTGACTAAAGAGCAGCGCGACTTGCTGCTGGAATTGGGCAAAACCCTTGACCGTGAGGTAGTGCCGCAGCGCGAGAAAAGCATCTTTGACCGTTTCCGCGAGGCGTTGGGGGTGTAGTGAAATCGGGAATTGCCTGGAAATATGAGGTATTGCGTGTTGCGTAGAATAAACGCAACACGTTTTTGTTTTTCAATATGGATTTCATTGAGATTTCTATCAACAACATAGATGGCGAAGCCGCCGAAGCCGTTGGCGAGCTGTTCAACCGTTATGGACACGGCGGGGCCGTGATTGAGAGTTATCCGCCAAATTTTGATAAAGTGACTGTGCGTACCGTTATCCCCCACCACGACGAATACCGCCGGCGCGAAATTGAGGCGCTGCTGGCCTTGATTGCCCTGGCTCTGCCCTCCGGCCTGCCGGAGCCACAGTTTCAAACCGTTGGCCAGAGCGATTGGGCCACATCCTGGAAAGAGCATTTTCACGTGGTGCGCATTGGCCGGCGGTTTGTTATTAAACCAAGCTGGCGCAACTATACCCCCACCGGCGACGATGTGGTTATTGAAATTGATCCCGGCCTGGCCTTTGGCAGCGGCCTGCATCCCACCACCCAACTTTGTTTGAAAATTTTTGAAGAGATGCCGCTGACCGGACAGAGCGTGTTTGATGTGGGTACCGGCTCCGGTGTTCTCTCCCTGGCTGCCCTCAAACTAGGGGCCAAATCGGTTCGAGCCGTTGATATTGATGACGTGGCCGTGCGGGTGGCCAAGGAGAATTTTGCCCGGAATGGCTACCCTCTGCCAAAAGCGCATGTGGAAACAGCCGTCGGTTCGGCCAGGGATAGGGGCGGGCGGCAGTGGCCAATTGTGGTGGCTAACATTTTGGCCCACATCCTCATTGAGTTGATGCCGCACCTGGCTGTGGCCGTGGCTCCCGGCGGCAAGCTTATCCTTTCCGGCATGATTGCCGGGCAAGAGGCCGAGGTGACGGCGGCAGCGCAAGCGCAAAACCTGCACCTCATTGACCGCCGGACGGAGGAGGATTGGGTGGCGCTGGTAGTGGAGCGTAAAACGTTCAATATTTAAATAAGTTATTTGGTACCCTCGTACTATTGAGCAAAGCGCCTTTATCCAGTATGTTAGTAGTAAGTTAATATTTTTTATTTATTTTATTTAAGAAAGGAGATATTATTATGTTATTCCTTCCGCGTGAAGAAGGCCAGGGTTTGGTAGAGTATGCTTTAATTTTGGTGCTGGTCGCCATTGTAGTTATTGCTATTCTGCTCTTGCTCGGCCCGGTTGTTGGTAACGTTTTCAGCAACATCGTCGGCAACCTGTAAACTTTAGTTTAGTATTTATTAAAATAGGGTTACCACAAAAAAAGCCCCACCGATTTTCGGTGGGGCTTTTCCTTTTGTTTTTGTTTTGACCGGTTTTAATCAAAAGTGGAAGCAGTCCAGCTAATCCTCTCTTCAGCCCAGCCGCGGCTGGCATAGGTATCAACCCCTACAAAACCATCAGGCGAGCCTTCCATAGTAAAGAGTTGGCGTTTGCCAGCGCCATCCGGCGTCATGGCCCACACCGCCCAGGGACCGCCCCGATTACTGACAAAGGCAATGGCATTACCGTCCGGCGACCAGGCGGGCAGGCCGTCGTTAGATGGGTCCTCGGTTAAACGTTGCAGGTTAGAGCCGTCAGCATTGATCACGTAAATATCCCAATTCTCCTCGCGGCGAGACATAAAAACCACTTTTGTTCCATCCGGGGAAAGAGCCGGGGCGGTATCCTCGTCAACATTGGTGACGGTTTGTATTCCTTCTAAAGCGGGGGAGGCAAGGCGCAGGCCATAGGCCGTAGCGCCCCAGCCTTTGAACACAAGCTGGCCATTGGCCCCAATAGTGGGGTACTCTCCCTCGCCCAAAACAATCCCTTCATCAATAGAAAAATCTGTGGTGCCGTCAACTCTGATAAGTTGCGATTGACGCCCCCCACTGCGACGGGTAAGAAAGAGAATGTCTTTGCCATCAACCAGCCAGGTGGGCAGTTGGTCTTCGACAAAATTGGTAATAAGCACCGGGTTAGCCCCGGAAACGTCCATGGTCATCAAACCCCGCGATTCGTTGCTCCAGGAGTGAAAGGCCAGGCGTTTACCGTTGGGGCTAAAGGCCGGCTGGCTGGCCTGGGGGCGGAAAAATTTGTTGCCCGAGCTGTCAACCCGACCAAAGTAGAGGTCGTAATCGGCGCCGTTAAAAACCCCATAGGCAATAGTGCCCACCAGCGCCGAGCGTGAGACCACTTGCGGGGCCGGAATAGCTGCCGGTCGGGTGGGCGTGGGAGATGGTTGGGCAGTGGGGGTAGTGGCTGCGGCCACCAGAGTTTCTTCAGCCACCGGCGTGCCCAAAGCAGCGGCCAGGTCTCGACCCACATGCACCGTGCCCAGCCCCAAAACAATGGGATTGACTGCGGGCGGTTGGAACAGTAATTCCAGATCAAAACTTTCCGGCGGGAGTTCAAAAATCAAATCTTCGGCCACACTGCCGCCAGGGGTCAAATTCAGGTTGTCAAAGCGGTCCGTTGCCCCCAAACGCCTTAAGCCTTCGGGGCTGGTAGTGCCGCCTGCTTCGGGAAAAACCTGGCCGGTGGTGGGCACTCTCACCGAGAAGTCTTTGGTTGAAACGATAAAGGGCGCATTGCCAATATTTTGCACCCGCAGATTCACCAGGAGTAGGGCCTTATCGGTGCTGGGCAACGCGCCCAAAACAATGGGCCGCACTTCTGAGGAATTAATATTGACTACCGGGATGGCCAGTTGCGGGCCGGTAGGCGTAGGGGTATCGGTGGGGGCGCCGCCGGGTGTTTGCAAGGTCAGGCTGGCATCGGTGGCCCGTTCAACAACGGCCGCCGGGGTAGCTGTAGCCAGCTGGGTGACAGTTTCTTCGTCCTCGCCGGACCGGCCAAAAACAAAGAGTAAAAAAATGCCGCCGCCAATGAGGAGCAAAACAATAACGGCCAGGCCAATAGCCCAGGGCATCAGGGAAGTGGTGGGGCGCTCCACTACCGGCGGCGCTTTGGGGCTGACCACGGTATCTTCTCGCTGTTTGGGCAAGCTCATCATCACGGTTGATTGAGACGAAGCTGCCTTTTCCCAAAAAATACGAGTTTCCCCCAATTGGACAATCTGGCCGGGGGTCATTTTGGTCCAGGTGTCCGGCTCAAGGCGGGTTGTGCCCACCACAGTGCCGTTGGCGCTGTTCAGGTCTTTGATCTCCAGGCCGTCGGTGGTGCGCCGGATGGTAGCGTGATAACGTGACGACCGGGCGTCGGTCAACACCAAATCGTTATCCAATTCGCGGCCAATGCGGGTCACTGCGCCCGTATCTTCCGGTAGAGTAAATTTTTCAGACCGTCCATCAGGATGGCGGACTACCAGGTGGTCTTTAAAGTAGCCGCCTTCGTTTGATTGATCTTTTTCAGAAGCCTCAGACATTAACTTGACCTCACTTTCAAGGGATGTGGTTTTACGCTAAACAATACCCCCGGCTAGAAAAAACCTTCACTTTTTTAACCTTAAAAAACAAAGCAGGGAGTCAGAAGTAGGGGCAAGCAATTTGGAACCCTTACTTCTGACTCCCTACTTCCTACTCTCTAACCCTCAATCTTAAGCATTTCTTAAAATGAAGCAAACTATGGCCGGTCAAGATGAAACAACAGTGGCAACAACTTTGGCCGTGGTGCGGGGATGGAGCACCATATTGGCATAAGCCGCATTGGCCATGGGGCAGTGGCACTCGCCCTGGTAAATGCTGCGGCGGAGTTGGGCCATGGCCGTGCTGCGCCAGATGGGGCGGAGATCATAATTGGTTTCCCGCAAATTCCCCACCGCCTCGGCTCGAATGCAGCAACTCCACACGTCGCCATTGGGCGCAATTTGGCAACTGGCCCAGCCCGCGTAACAGGGGATCACCTGGCGACGCTCATAAAGGGTGCGTTTGGCCAGTTGATAATATTCGGCCCGAAAGGCCTGGGTGATTTTGGCCAAGCCCTTGACCGGGCGGGCGCGGGCCTTTTGGCTGAGAAAATCGGCCACCGGCCCATATTTTTCAGCCAGCGGGGTGATCTCCCAACCCACCGTATCCAGTTCAACCCGCTCCTCGGCAATTTCGGTGATGTAGCTATCGGGTTCCAGGAACTCCAGCCCGGCGTAGATCTCAAAAAAACGGTCAAGGTTGTAATTGGAAATTACGGTATGGGTGGTGAGCACCAGATTTTTGTGTTGCTTTTGCAAAGCCTTGAGTTCTTTCCACGTTTTCATGGCCTTCTGCCAGTTGCCTGGCACCATGCGGATTTGATCATGCCGCGACCCCACTTCATCCAACGATAGATTGATACCAACGCTGGTTTTAGGCGCGCCCGCGCACAGGCGGTCAACCTGATTGATTATCTGTTTGGTTAAAATGCCATTGGTGGGAATGGTGATGACCGAAGGGCGGCAATGCCGGTAGGCCGACAGGGCCATCTCCGCCGTGTCTTTACGCAAAAATGGCTCGCCGCCGGTAAAGGTGAAATAAAGCGGGCCGCGGCCAAGGCGGGCAAAAGTTTTATCCCACTCTTCCAGGGTCATATCGTCGTTGGGTTTGCGCCACACGTCGCAGGTTTTGCATTTGCTGTTGCAGCGGTAGCTGATGCTGACCACAATGGAAAACGGCAGAACCATTGGCCGGCCAAAGCGGCGAAAGGCCCAATATAGGGGGATTTTGGGTAAAAGTTTTAACATCATCTAATAGGCACTTGTTGACCATCAACCAACCATTGGCACAGCAAGTTGGCGGCCAGGCGATGCCCGGCTTTATTAAAATGAAGGTCCTGGTCATAATATAACATTTTATCGTTTGTTTGGTCGTGGGCCTGAAACCCGGGCAGTAAATCCAAAACGGGTAAACCGCGGCGGTTCAGGGCCTTGATGATGGTTTGGTTTGGCTGGTGGTCTAAGTCCCAGGCTACTGTTTCTTGTTCAAGGTAAACTTTGGACAGCTCAAAAATGGTTTCTTCGCGCACTGCCAAATCGGCCTGTTGTTTATTGGGAATAAGCACAAAGGCCAGCTTATGCCCATTGGTTTGGGTGTCTTGGTATAAAACATCAAGCAAAGCCTCGTAGACCGGCCAAAGCTCCACCAGAATTGGCGGAGTTTTGGGATTGTGCAAAAAGTCGTGGGCGTGCACAAAATATTCCCAGGGCGGCAGGGGCGGCGGCGGATAAAACGGCGCCGCGGTCACGGGTGGGTCAAACTGGCGCTCCAGGTAGGCTTTTATTTTGGAGTGGGGGTGGGCAAGAGTTTTGTAAAGAACAGAATATTGCCGCAGAAATTGCTCCGGGGCCGAAAGGGGCTGGTCGGGCTTGGCCCAACTTATCCAGCGACGGGTAAGCCGGCCGTTTGCCAGTTCAAAACGATAGGCCCCGGCAATTTGCAACATCACGCTCTCATAACGGTCTAGCTCAGATATATCGTTGCCGGTATAAATTGTTACCAGAACCAAATCTGGGTTATATTTAACGCCTTCGGTTTGGTAAAAAAGATATTCATCACTCAGGGTGTAACCCGATACGCCGGTATTGATCACCTCAACAGGCTGAGAGCTATGCTGATTGAGACAATTTTCCAGAACGGAGGGAAATGCGTCGGCCAGGTCCACCTGCCGGGCTTCGGGGAAAGAATCGCCTAATAACAAAATCCGGTAAACCCCCGGCGCCTTTGGGTAAGCTGTTTCAGTGTCGCGCAGGCCGTGGCTGTTGGTGGTAATTTTAAAAATAAGGCCATCGTCGGTGCGGGAAGTAGTGTTAAGATTAGGCCGCAGCACCCAGCCAATATTTTCGTCAACCTGGTATATCCGCCACCCCTCTTCGTTTTTAAATACCAGGGGATAAAGTATCCTTTCCGGAATGAAGCGCAAAACAATTTCGGCTAAAAGTAAGGCTGTGGACAGGCCAAACAAGATCAGGGCGACCCGCCCCAGGATAGCGCGAGCTATTTGTAACGGACCGGACTTGGAGACTTTCATGCCACAGCTTTCTCTCGTTCGCCCAGGCCAAGCAGCATATTGGCTGCGGTTTTGAGGTAGTATGGGAAACGCTGCCAGGTGTCTTTGCGGGTGGCAATGCGGGCAATGCGTTTGGGGCGCAGGTAAAAGCGGCGGTGCGCTTCGTGCCACTTGCGCTCAACGGTCTCCTTGTCCAGGTCGCCAAAAGCAAAGTGGGCTTTATCGTCTTGAATGGCCAGTTGAGACCAGTCCATGTCGTCGGAGAAAACGTTGCCGTGCTGTTTCAGGGTATCCCACATTTCGGTGCCGGGGAAGGGCGCGGCCAACAAAAAGTGAGCCAGGTCGGGGTCCAGCTCCAGGGCCAGTTGAATGGTCTTTTCCATTGACGCTTCGGTTTCGCCGGGCATGCCAAAAATAAAAAAGCCCATGGTTTGCAGTTTGGCTTTTTTGGCCCACTGAAAAGCATCGCGCACCATTTGCACGGTTTGGCCTTTTTTGATCACGTGGCGCAGCATCCAGTCGTCGCCGTTTTCCACACCAAAACCAACCCGTCTGCAGCCGGCCTGCTTCATCAATTGAAACAGCTCCTGGTCGGTGTTGTTGACCTTCATGCCGTGGATGGTAACCCAGGGCACGTGATTCAGCTTGGCCTTGATCAGCGCCCGGCACAAATCTTTAGCCCGCTCTCTGTCCAGGTTCCAAATGTCGTCGGTAATGCCAATTTCGGTGGCCTTTAAATCATGCACCAGCCACTGCCATTCGGCAATCACGTTGTCAATGCTGCGCCCGCGCCAGGTATCGCCGGTAACGGGTTTGGAACAGTAGGTGCACTTGTAGGGGCACCCCCGCGAAGTAACAACGGTATAGGCGCGGGCGTTCATGTCCAGGCCATCGGTGAGGGGGTTGAGATTGGTATAACGCTCAATTTTGAACAGGTGATGGGCCGGAAAGGGGATCGCGTCCAGGTCGTCGGGCAAAGGGCGGTCCAGATTATGAATGATTTTGCCCGTTTTGTTACGCCACGACAGGCCCAAAATATTGCCCCAGCCGGCTTCCGGGGTAAATAATGGTGAATGGTGAATTGTGAATGGTGAATTATTAATGAAAGATTGAGCATTATTCATTAACGGGTTGTGGTTCAGGTTCGACAATCCGCCGCTTATTTTTTGCTCTTTTTCCAGGGCTTGTAAAATTTCAATAATGGTGTACTCGCCTTCGCCGCGCACCACCAGGTCAACCTGCTCCTTTTCCATTGATTCGTGCGGGCGCAGGGTCAGGTGCGGCCCGCCCAGAATGGTGATGGCGCCATGTTGTTTGGCAATTTTGGCTGCTGCCCAGGCGGCGTTGATCAGGGGCGTGGGCGCAGAAAGGCCAACCACGTCAAAGTGGTCGCGCTTTAGTTTTTCGGCCAGGGTTTCCGCGGACTCCTCAACCGCCGCATCCCAGATTTCAACATCATAACCATGGGCCAGCAGGGCACCGGCCAGGTAACCCAGACCCATGTGGATGTGTTTGCGACTATTCCAAACCCCAGACTCGGGGCTGGCTAATAATACTCTCAAGCTTTATCCTCCAATACCTTTAAAAAATTAGGATTACAACATTGAGGTTTGAAGACTCTAAAGGTGGGCGGAATCATAGGTTCGCCCACCTTTAGGGTCTGGCTTCCTCAAAACAGTATCATTCGGAAATCAGAATAAAAAACACGCCTTTGCTGACGCCCTGCTCAAGGCCCTCGGCGCTGCTGGCCACACCAATAGCGTGAATAGGCGTGATAAAAGGGCGCACGTTCTTTTCATAATCTTCCCGTTCGTAATCGCTCAACTGATCTTCTATGAGCCGCTGTATCTGATCGAGATCGGCGTAAAGGTAGCCGTTGTTTTTGCCCGGCAAACGATTTTGAATGGCTTTGAAGTTGCTACTGGCTGTGAGCGAATTTTGGGAAGCCGAAGCAACGGCTTTGATACTATCTTCCAGGTAGGCCAGCAAAAAGTAGTTTTTGTAAAAACCATAACCGCCCTGAATTTGCTCGTTATAATCTCGCAAGATTTTCACTTCCAGGCCGTCAACGGTGGCGGTTTCTATGGGGCCGGCCATGCCCTGCTCTTCAAAAGAGGCCATTACTTTGTCCACCCGCTGGCGAGCGTTGTCCACGTTATCCGTGCCAATCAAGGCGTACCCTCCCAACGGCGGAGAATATTCATCGGGTGGGGGGACTTCCAGCAACACCACGGCAAATTCGCCCGTCATCCAGCCAAAAATATCCTCGTCAAAGCTAAAGCCCATCTCTTCTTCCAGGTCTTGGATGCCTTCGGCAAAATCAGGGGTGGACTCCAGGCTTTTTTTGGTTTGCTGCCAAAGATTGTTCAAATTATTGGCATTGTACACAAATAGCGCGTCGGCGGGGATGTCGCCCAAAACAGCGTTGGGCGAGGCCGGTTGGCTCAGCGAGGCTTTCATCTGTTCACTCATTTTGGCGGCATCGTAGGTCACAACGGCGTCAAGCTGAATGCCATCGGGTTGCAGCGTGCCGGCCATGGCTACCGCCTCAAACGCCTGCAAGTCTTTGGTTGATTCAGACGGCAGTTCAAAAGCGCTTTCTTGCAAGGCCGCCTCAAACAGGCCGGAGAGCTGCACGTACACAGTGGCCACCGCCTCTGCCGGCAGTTCAGCCGTAATTTTCTTAAAACGTTCGTTTTCAACCAGCGAGGGCTGCTCGCTTTTGCCTTTGGCTTTGTCAATCATGCCCTTGACCAATTGGTCGTTGCTGGCAATCACCACCAGCTCGTCAAAGGTGGACACAATCAATTGATCATTGCCCTGGTCTTGAACGTGTAAAGTGACCTCCTGGTAAACTTCATCGGTAAACGGTTCGTTATCCTGGGCCGCGCTGTCCATTAATTTTTTGATAAAACTATCCGAGGCGGCCTGGTTGGTTGTTTGGGCCGCAATGACCAGAGGCGGGGTTCCAGATGCGCCTTCCATGGCCCCAACCAAATCCGGTATGGCCAGCACCACCTCCGGGCCTAACCAGGGTTTTATATCATCGGCAAAGGTAATGTTGACTTCATCTTTTACATTATTTTCAAATTCATCCAGCACGGCCCGCACGTCGGGATTATCCAGGTATAACTTTTCCAGGTTTTGATACCCAGGCACGTTCTGGAGGTTGGGATTGAGCGACATATAAAACTGCGTGTCTTCCGGCAGCAGCCGGGCCACTTTTTGCGACGGGGCCAGACCCAACCACGCCATCAGCTCCTCTTGATACATATACACGCCCACCCCCAGGAGCAAGCACACGCAGCAGGCCAATAACACCAGAAGACCTATCCCAACGCCGATCATTGTTTTTTTGTTTTTATCCATTTTATGACTCCTTGTTAAATAGTATGACTTTAATAAAAACCCACTCTCCGCTGCCAGGGATCAGAAATGGGAAAACAATTATTCCGATGGGCCGATGGGCTGATAGGTGGCTTTTGGATCAAAGAGGAGTCTGCTTCCGCATCCCCCAGCAGCCGCTTACCAGACAAACAGCTTTATGTATTATACCCGATTTAGGCCAGAAGTATAGTGCCTTCACTTTGCTTGTTTTTCGTCCCGGCCCGCTTTATCCGGGCCCAAAATAACGGCCAGGCCAATGGCCAGCAGGGCAAACATGGCCGAGGCCAAAAAGATTTCGGTTAAAATCCGGGCCGTGATCGGGCCAATGTGCGGCCCAATTTCGGCGATGGTGTAGGGCCGGCTCAACACGTCAAAGCGGTGCAGGCCCCAGGCGGTCAGGCTCGATAACCCCACGCTCATGCCCATCAGTCGCAAAATCAAAACCAACCCCGAGGCAATGCCCCGCTCCTTTGCCTGCACCGCATTAATTACGGCCGTTCCCACCGGGGCAATAACCAGGCCAAAACCCATGCCCGTCACCAAAAGATGCCAGGCCATACGCTCAAAGGTAATCGCTGGCGACCAGGTATTCATCATCAAAAAGCCAAGGCCCAGCAACAGCAGGCCGGCAATGGTAGGCCAGCGGTAGCCAAACCGGCCGCACAACCAGCCGCCCACTACCGACATCACGGCCATAGCCACCGTCAACGCCGACAGAATTTGGCCGCTGCCCACTGCCGCCGCTTTGATCATTTCGTCAATGGTGGCGCCTTGGGCCAAAACGGCATTGACAAAAAGCGGCACGGCCACCATGGCCATAATCAGCACAAAGCCCACCACAAAATTGATCAGGCAGGCAATGGTGAAATTGCTCAAGCGAAACATACGCAGGTCAAGCAAGGGCCGGCTGGCCCGCCGCTCAACCCAGATAAAAATCAACAGAGCCAGGCTGCCGCCCAGCAGATAAGGCGCAATTCTTTGCCAGGTGGGCCGCAGGGCTTGACCGGCGGCAAAATCAAACACCGGCCCACTGGCGGCCTGCCCCCCGCTTTTGGCCAGGCCAATATTGAGCAGGGTCAGGGCGATACTCAAAAATACCGCCCCCGGCCAATCCAACGAAGCTGCTGCTGTTTTTTGGCGCGCCGAATAGCTCAACAGGAACCAGGCGGCGGCCATAGCCAGCAGGCTAATAGGAATGTTGATATAAAACTGCCAATGCCAGGTGAAAAAGCGCACCCAAAACGCGCCGTACAGCGGGCCGATAATCCAGCCCAGCGTGTCTACCGCGCCCAAGAGGCCCAGGGCAAAAGCCCGGCGCTCAACGGGAAAAACGTCGCCCACCACGGCCATGGCCACCGGCACCACCCCGCCGCCCCCAATGGCCTGCACCACGCGCGAAAAAATAAGAAAGTTGAGTTGACCGGCCTGGGCCACCATCAACGACCCCACGGCAAAAATGAGCATGCAGGTTATAAACACAAACCGCCGCCCGTAGATATCGGAAATGCGGCCAAACAAAGGCATGGCCACTACGTGCGTAATAAGATAACTGGACACAATCCACGAGGCGTCGTCCAGGCCGGAGGGCATGGGAATCTCAAAGTCAAAGATCATTCGGGGCAGCATGGTGGAGATGACGGTCAGGTCGTCGGCGGCGATGAACACGCCAAAGGCCACCAGGGCCAGAACCAGATAGGCATGGGCGGTACTTTTAGGGGTGATGGCAGTCTGTTGCATGGAATACCTGGTAAGAAATTATCAAATCAATTGTAAATAAAACTTACAGCAATGACAAAGCGTTTTGAAAATTCTCTTTCACATTTTAGGGAAGTAAAGTATAATATCACTGTAGGGTTTGTTTATGGGAGTATGATAAAATGGTTACAGTGGCAGCGCCAACAGAATTGATTCCCCAACGCCTCAAAATGAGCTATGCCGAATATCTAAAATTTGCCAGCGATTCCAATATCATGGAATGGGTAGAGGGAGAGGTTATTATCTATATGCCCCCGCTCGACAGACATCAAGAACTCGTCCTGTTTTTGAGTAAGCTTTTGCATTCATTTATCCAATTTTTTAATTTAGGCACTTTACGTTTTGCCCCGTTTGAAGTCAGACTCTGGCCCGATGGCCCTTCTCGTGAGCCGGATATTATTTTTATTAGCCATAAAAACCTCTCTCAACTGACGTCCCGAAAGTTTGAAGGAGGGCCAGATTTGGTCATTGAAATCATTTCCCCTGGCAGCGTGACCGAAGATCGGGTTCATAAATTCACCGAATATGAACGAGCCGGCGTCCGTGAATATTGGCTTATTGACCCCCGACCTCATCAGGAACAGGTAGAGTTTTTTATTTTAAGGGAAGACAACGTGTATCGTCCCGCTCTACTAAATAACGATGGCATCTATCACGCTACGGTTTTACCCAATTTCTGGCTCAATCCTACTTGGCTTTGGCAAAAAAAGTTGCCCAACTCTGAACTAATTCTGGCTGAAATAATGCTCTCTGTTGAAAATCTACCGGCTGAAGCTAAAGATGCTTACCAGGCTATGTATAATTTGTGGGCCGGTCGAGATTAATCCTCCCCCATAAAAAAGCTGCATCTCCCTCGGTTCCCCATTATCACTCCGCCAATGGCGGCGCTTGAATATCAAGCGACTGGTTGAAATTAGAAAAGCGGATGTCCCACTCGGTGGGCCGTTCAGGGTCGCTGGATAATTCAATCAGGTGGACGCGGTGGATAAGAAAAGTGTCGGTGTTTATCCAAATTTGCACCGGCACGTCGCCCGAAGCCACCATGCCGGCCGTCCACCACATGATTTGCTCGCCTTGGGCCACGCCTTCCAGATAATAGTAAGTCTGGCCCTCAATCTCTTCCACGCCCTTCTTTTCCAGGGTAAGGTGGGGAATAATGGACGGGATGCCGTATTGCTCGTCAAACGGCAGGCGCGGATCAAAATACCAGCCCCACTCCGGGGGCAGGAGTTCCCAACGCTGGTTGAGGGGATTGGTCACGTACGAGTCGCCCTCGATGCTGATCAAACCAATTTCGGTGATGACCCCCAGGCTGCTGACCTTGACCAGACCCCGCACCCGGTCGGGCCGGAGCAGGTCGCCGTCCACGTGTTTCAGGGCCGTGGTAGGGGGGCGGTCAATATAATCCAGGGCGCCGGTCAAATCTATGGTAAAGTGAAGGGATTCAACCGCCAGCATCTCCTGGCTGGAGCGGGCCACAATTTCTTTGGCCGGCAGGTTGGGGGTAGGCGTGGGGGTGGGGGCGGGATTAATTATGTTACAACCGGCGATAGCCCAGGTAATAATCAAGCCAAGTAGCAATTGTAGACCACGTTTGCCAGGTAACTTTTTCGCAAAAATATTCATTTTCTCGTTGCACCCAAATAGATGAAGCTCACGCTAAAACCGTGACCTACGCCCCGGCCTCCATCAGCTTGCGCAGTTTTGTCTTTTCTTTTTGGGGGAAAATTGTTTTCCACGCCATCCTGAAGGTGCGCCGCCAGTTGATCCAAAAATCCTTGCGCGTCAAGGTGAACCAAATCCGGTGCGGCCGCAGGTAAAACCGGCGATAAGCTTCTTTCCATTTTCGCTCCACCAACTCGGCGGTCATATCGCCCATTTCGTAACGCGCGCGGCCATCAAAGAAAACATAATCTTCCCAATCGTCCAGCAGCAGCCGTCCCTGGCGTTTGGCAATCTCGTAAACCTGGGTGCCGGGGTAGGGCGTCATCATAGAAAAGTTGGCAATGAGCGGGTCAACCTCGCAGGCAAATTTAATGGTTTTTTCCATTGACGCTTCGGTTTCACCGGGCAAGCCGATGATGAAAAAGCCGATGGTTTCCAGGCCCACGGCTTTGGCGTTTTTGAACGCCTGGCGAATGGTATCGTGGTCAATCTTTTTGTCAATGGACAGCAGAATGTCGGGGTCGCCGCTTTCCACGCCAAAGGCGGTGCGTTTTAGGCCGGCTTTTTTGAGTTGGGCCAACAACTCCCGGCTGGCCAGGTTGGCCCGGATGCCGTTGACAAATATCCAGGGCACGTGATTGACTTTGTGCTCAATGAGCAAGCCGGCCAGCCGTTCCAGGCGGTCTACCTGGATATTGGCCGAATCGTCCAGCACGCCAATCTCTTGCGCGCCCAACTCGTGCACCAGGTGCTGCCACTCTTTTAAAACATTTTCCGGGCTGCGCGCCCGCCACTTGATGGGCATAATGCTCTGGGAGCAGAACGTGCAGCGGTAGGGGCAACCCCGCGAGGTCATCACCGAAAACGATTTGGCCCCGTCAATCGCGTCGGTGGCCGGTTGCAGGTTGGTGTAGCGCTCCATCTTAAAAACGTGGTAGGCCGGAAAAGGCAATGTGTCCAGGTCGGCAATGGGCGGATGGTCGGGGTTGTGGCGTTTTTCGTTGGCGGTGGTGAAGTAGGTGATGCCCAACAACCCGTCAAGCAGGCGATTTTGGGCATCGAGCAAATCCCGCGCCGTAAAATGGGGGTTGCCTTTTTGGGCGTTCTCAATGATCTCGCACAACTTAAGCCACATCGGCTCGCCTTCGCCGCGCACCACCACATCCACTTCGGGCCGCATGGCGCTTTCCGCGGGCAGCACCGAAACGTGCGGTCCCCCCAACACCACCGGCACGTCTTTAACGGCTTTAACGGCCTGGGCCGTGCGCCAGGCCGATTTGACCTGGGGCGTATTGGCCGTAATGCCCACGATGTCGGGCTGGAAACGCCGCACGGCCTGCCCAATCGGCTCGTCTTCTACGTCAGCATCAAACAGAAGCACTTCATCCCCGCGTTCTTCGGAAACCGCCGCCAGATACGCCAGGCCCAGGTGAGGCGTGGTGCGCGTATCAATGGGCAGGCGGAAGCGGGGATTGACAATCATTACTCGCATAAAGCATCAACCTCCCGGAAGGGTAATTTTTATAAACAATTTTATAATTATTCTACAGGACAAAGAGGTTCTGAGCAAAACAGGCCTTTTCAAATGGGTGCGACTAAAGTGAGTAGAAAAGCGCCGCAGGCCGGGGGGCTTGGGGGGTAGTTCCCCCCAATTTCCTCCTCCTCCAACTCACTTTGGTCACACCCTTTTCAAATAAAAGCGGTAGTTTACTATAGTGCAAGATGAGCCAAAGGGCAATTGGTCAAAGGTCCCTTGAATTTGGCTTTCCGGCAAACTTGTGGTATTCTACCTTCAACAATAACTAAATAAAAACGGAACTGCTCAGGCATGTCATTTCGACCGAAGGGAGAAATCTTCTTGAAGTCGTCCCTTGAAAAGGAGATTTCTCGGCCTACGGCCTCGAAATGACATGGGGCTGAGTAGTAACATAAAAACAATACTTCTTCGCGGGAGCTTGGACAAACCAGGCTGAGAGATCCCTTGCGCTGCTGTGGGACGGACCGCTAAACCTGATCCGGGTAATACCGGCGGAGGGAGAAGGGAGACCAAACGTAAAAGTTGAACCACCTTCCGCCCAGGGTGGTTTTTTTGTTTGGATCAGCTTAACCTTTGGATATTAAAATTTGTCTTTAATTCCTATGTCTCGTATTGTTATCTTTGCCAACGGCATATTGAACCGGCCAGACCTGCTCCGGCCTCGCCTGCGCCCCACCGACCGCATTTTTTGCGCCGATGGAGGAACACAGCATGCCCTGGCCCTGGGGTTGACCCCCCACGCCATCATCGGCGACCTTGACTCTTTGCCGCCGGAGCTGGTGAGCCGGATGGAAGCAGAAGGGGTGGCCATCCATCGCCATCCCGCGCGCAAGGATCAAACCGATCTGGAATTAGCGTTTGAGTTGGCCATGGCGCAACAGCCGGACGAAATCCTCTTGCTGACCGCCCTTGGGGGGCGGCTTGACCAAATGCTGGCCAATATCCTGCTGCTGACCCGCCCGGAGTACGCTGCGGCGCAACTGGCCCTGGCCGACGGCCCCTACTGGGCCACCCTGGTCCGCTCGCGCCAGTCTCTCACCATCAGCGGCCGGCCCGGCGATACGCTTTCGCTCATTCCCTTGACGCCTCTGGTCAGCCGGGTCACTTTAACCGGCGTAACCTGGCCGCTGGAAAAAGCATCTCTTTCCCTGGGCAGCACTTTTACCATTAGCAATGCCCTGGCCGCCCCCCAGGCCGCCTTACAAATTGGCGAGGGGCTGGTTTTAGTGGTGCATATTCAAAGTAACAGAGTAGCAGAGTAACAAAGTGGCAAAGTAGCAGGGGGTATGATTTATTGCTTTACTATTTGCTACCCTGCTACTTTGCTACCCTGAAAATATGGAGGCAAAAAAATGAAACACTATCTAAGTCAAACTCTATTGATGATATTGTTGGTTATGGCCCTGACCGCCTGTGGCGCGACGGCGTCCCCCGCGCCGTTGGTGGAACCAAGCGACATTCCGGCGGGTGAAACCCCCACCGCCGCGCCTACGGCCACACCGGAGCCAACCGCAGTGCCGCCGGAACCGGCCGCCATTACCCTGATGACGCACGACAGCTTCAACGCCAGCGAAAACGTGATTGCCGCTTTTGAGACAACGCACAACGTTAAGCTGGAAATTCTACGCTCCGGCGACGCCGGTGTGGCCCTCAACCAGGCCATTTTGTCCAAAGAGAATCCCCTGGCCGACGTTTTTTTTGGCATTGACAATACCTTTTTCAGCCGGGCCATTGAGAACGACATTCTTGAACCTTACGCTTCGCCCCGCCTGGCCGACATCCCCACCGACCTGAAACTGGACCCGGAAAATCGTTTGCTGCCGGTGGATTACGGCGACGTGTGCATTAATTACGATAAAACCTGGTTTGCCGAAAACGGGCTGGAACCGCCCGCCACCCTGGAAGACTTGCTCGACAGCCGCTACCGCAATCTGCTGGCGGTTGAAAACCCGGCCACCTCCTCGCCGGGGCTGGCCTTTTTGCTGGCTACCGTTGCCCACTTTGGCGATCCCGGCTACCTGGGTTTCTGGCGGCAGTTGGCCGATCAGGGCGTGATGGTCACCTCCGGCTGGGAAGACGCCTACTACGGCCAGTTCACCCGTTATGAGGGCCAGTATCCCCTGGTGGTCAGTTACGCCAGCAGCCCTCCCGCCGAAGTCTACTTTGCCGAATCGCCGTTAGCCGAAGCGCCCACCGCCTCGGTAGTGGGCGACGGAAGCTGCTTTCGCCAGATTGAGTTTGTGGGCATTTTGGCCGGCACGCAAAAACGGGAACTGGCCGAAAAACTGGTTGACTTTTTGCTCAGCCAAGAGTTTCAGGAAGACATCCCCCTGAACATGTTCGTTTTTCCGGCCAATCAAACCGCCCAACTGCCCGACGTGTTTGTTGAACACACCCAAATTCCAGCCAATCCGGCCACACTGCCGCCCAACGATATTGCCGCCAACCGCGAGCAGTGGCTCAACGCCTGGACGGAAACGGTGCTGCGGTGAAACGGATATGCGTTTACTGCGGCTCAAGCCCGGGCGGCCGGCCGGAATACGTGCAGGCCGCCCGGGAATTGGGCCGGGTGCTGGCTGATAGAAACATTGGGTTGGTGTACGGCGGGGGGAACGTGGGCCTGATGGGAGAATTGGCCCGAACCGTGCTGGCGGCCAACGGCGAGGTCATCGGCGTTATCCCCACCAGCCTGGCCCAAAAAGAAGTGGCCCTCACCCAAATTGCCGACCTGCGCCTGGTGAACTCAATGCACGAGCGCAAGGCGCTAATGGCCGACCTGGCCGACGGTTTTATCGCCCTGCCCGGCGGCCTGGGCACATTTGAAGAGTTCTTTGAAGTGATCACCTGGGCCCAACTTGGCCTGCACGCCAAACCCTGCGGCCTGCTCAATGTGAGCCAATTTTACGCCAAACTGATAGCGTTTGTGGATTATGCGGTGCAAGAACAATTTATCAGGCCGGAGTACCGGGCAATGATCTTGGTAGACGAAACCCCCCAAACCCTGCTCCAAAAATTTGCCGCCTACCAACCGCCCCAAATTGACAAGGCCAGGATTGCTTTAGAACTATTAAAAACCATTCAACCCTAAATACACATTATGCCTGTATCCACCATTCCCTCGCCGTCAACCCTGTGCCGCAAACTCAAGCTCATGTTTAAGCCCCAGTTTAAGTTGCAACCAGCCTCTGCCACCCTGCCCTCCTCTATTCTCCTGGCGGCCCTGGCCCTGCCGCCCCTTCTCTTCCTTCTTCTGTTTTACTTCTACCCCCTGGCCGCCATCTTCAAACTCAGCTTTGCCCCCGCCGGCCAACTCGATCTCTCGGCTTTGGGTAAACTGGTAACCACCACCTACTACGCCAAAACCCTCTGGTTTACCGTGTGGCAGGCGGCGCTATCTACCGCGCTCACCCTGGGCGCGGCCCTGCCCGCCGCCTATGTTTTTGCCCGGTATCGTTTTCCCGGCAAAAGCCTGCTGCAAGCCCTCACCACCATTCCCTTTGTATTGCCCACCCTGGTGGCGGCCAACGCCTTCACCGCGCTATTTGGCCCGCGCGGCCTGCTTAATCAAGGTTTGATGGCCTGGTTTGGGCTGGACGCGCCGCCGATACACCTGCAACATACCCTCTGGATCATCCTGCTGGCCCATGTTTTTTATAATTACGCCATTGTCTTGCGCCTGGTGAGCGGCTTTTGGGCTAACCTCAACCCCAACCTCAGCGAGGCCGGGCAGATGTTGGGCCTTAGCCCCTGGCGCGCCTTCCGGCAAATCACGGTTCCCTTGCTGGCTCCGGCCATCACCGCCGCCGCGCTGCTGGTTTTTATTTTCTGCTTCACCAGCTTTGGCGTTATCCTCATTTTGGGCGGGCCGCGCTTTGCCACCCTGGAAGTGGAAATTTACCGGCAGGCCGTATACCTGTTCAACCTACCGGTAGCCGCGGCCCTGTCGCTCATTCAAATTGTCTTTATCTTTATCTTGATGACCACCTACACCCGTCTGCAAGCCCGCGCCAGCCGCCCCCTTGACCTGCAATCCCGGCAGGCCGGCCAGCGCCGCCCCCAAAACCGGCGGGAGCGACTGCTGGTGGGCGGCAACGTTGGGCTGATGGTGATTTTGCTGGGTTCGCCGCTGCTGGCTTTAGCCCTGCGCTCCCTCACCATTGACGGCCAACTTTCATTCACCTACTACCAGGCCCTCATCACCAATCCCGCCCAAAATAGAGACCTTTTCTTTGTGCCGCCCGGCGAGGCCATCACCAACTCGCTGGCGTTTGCCGCCGGTACGGTGATTTTGGCGGCTTTATTGGGCTTGCTCATCGCCCTGGCCTTGAGCCGGGGCCGGGCCGCCCGAACCGCCAACCTGGACGCCGTTTTTATGCTGCCCCTGGCCACCTCCGCCGTGACCCTGGGCTTTGGCTACATCATCACCATGAACAAGCCGCCCCTCAACTTACGCGCCTCGCCGCTGCTCATTGTGCTGGCCCACACCCTGGTGGCCCTGCCTTTTGTAGTGCGCAGCCTGCTGCCCGCCCTGCGCAGCATCCAGCCTGCTTTGCGCGAGGCTGCGGCTGTGTTGGGCGCGTCGCCGCTGCGGGTGTGGCGACAGGTGGACCTGCCCATTGCCGGCCGCGCCCTGCTGGTAGGCGCGGTGTTTGCCTTTACCATCAGCATGGGCGAGTTTGGCGCTACGGTTTTTATAGCCCGGCCCGACACCCCCACCATGCCCACCGCCATCTTTCGTTTTTTTAGCCAGCCCGGCCCGCTCAACTACGGCCAGGCCCTGGCCATGAGCGCGCTCTTGATGCTGGTTTGCGTGGTGGGCTTTGTGGCGATTGAGCGCTTTAGAGTGGGGGATGGGGAGTTTTAAAACGTATAGAGAAGACCCTAAAGGTCTCGAAGACCTTTAGGGTCTAGTTTTCTCATTCGGGCTGCATTCCGACAGAGACTATCGGAACGAGGGAAAACCATAAAGCTTGTCCCTACCCCTCATCATTTTCATCTTCGATCAATGCCTGAATATCCGCCAGATAGTCTTCTATTCTCGTTGGTGATCGTAAACGCCGAAAGTTTTTAGGATTATCCCGGTCTAGCTCCCACCGGGCTGGATTATCACGAATATAACGACGGATAGCCTGTAATTCGCGCCGATTACGGATTATGTGTTCATAGTAGTTCCGTTGCCAGAATTTGGCTCGACGTACTGGATCGTGAACTTGAATCCAGTCCAAATAAACAGTAAAGACCAGTGATTTAAACGCCCCAATCACATCGCCCAAGGTTGGATTTGGGTTGGTTTTTTCAGCGGTGGGAATGACCCAATTGGGGGTAACCGCATCCGGGGCCACCGTATCCGGGGCAACCGCATCCGGGGTAACCGCATCCGGGGCAACCGCAAGGGTTGTCCCTACATTCTCGGCTTGTTGTTGTAACCACACAATCAAATG
>JAFGDY010000010.1 GCA_016931895.1 Anaerolineae bacterium | reverse complement strand
GCCTGTATGCGCCCTGACCTGATCATCCATCTGGCCGCCGCCGATCATGATTTTAACCTTGTCTCGCAGACCGGCTTTTTTGAGGTCTTCAACTGTTTCTTTCATGGCGTCAAAGGCCAGGGTCAGGAACCCGCTCAGGCCAACCACCTGAGGCTGAAAGTCCCGCACAGCCTCCGTGAACTTTTGCGCGGGCACGTCCACGCCCAGATCAAGAACCTCAAAGCCGTTGACATCGAGCATGAAGCCGACAATGTCTTTGCCGATGTCGTGGATGTCTCCCTCCACCGTGCCAATGACCACCTTGCCGAGACGTTTGGCCGGTGGCGCCTTGGCCAGCCCGGACTTGACCATGTCCGTGATCTGGTTCATCATCTCGCCGGCCAGCACCAGTTCGGGCAAAAAGTATTCGCCCTTCTCGTAGCGCTGGCCTACAGTGTCCATGGCCTCTCTAACTGCCTCCAGAACGGCCATAGACTCTGAACCGCCTTCTACCATCTCGCTGACTAACTTGAGGGCTTCTTCCTCCCGCATGTCAGCGATGGCGTCAATCAGTTTTTTTGACATAACAAGCCTCCTTTGCTAAATAAATTAGGGGTGGGACTTTCCTACCCCCACTCATTAGATTTTGAACACCCCGGCCCGGTAGGCCCGGGTGTAGTTCAAACAATGACGGTCGCGCCCCAACACCAATGCGGCGGCCAGCAGCGCTGCCTTTAGTTCCCGGTCCAGGGGATCAAGAATGGCGCTGTCCAGCCCGGCGGCCAGGGCCAGGGTTAAAAAGGCCCGGTTAATAAAAGAACGAGCCGGTAAACCAAACGAAATATTGCTCAAGCCGGCGGTAAAATGAACGTCCGGGTAGGCTGTGTGCACGGCCCGGATGGCGTCAAAGAAAATCAGGCCGCTTTGAATATTGGTGCTGAGGGTCATTACCAGCGGGTCAACATAAAGATGCTCATCGGGGATGCCGGCCGCGCGGGTGGCGGCCATTATTTTGTGGACGATAGCTACCCTGGCCTCGCTGGTTTTGGGAATATTCTTGTCGTCCATGGCCAGGGCAATGGCGCGACAGTTATGTTCCGCCACCAGGGGCAAAATCCCGGTCAGCCGTTGGGGTTCGCCGCTGATGGAATTGATCAGCGGTGTTTTGTGCACTGCTTTGATGGCCACAGCCAGGGCCTTGGGGTTGGCGCTATCCAAACACAGCGGGGTGTCCACCACGGCCTGGATAGTTTCAATCAGCCAAACCAGGTCGTCCGGCTCCTGCTGGGGATGGGTGCCGGCGTTCACGTCTAGCCAGGCCGAGCCGGCCTCGGCCTGCTGGCGGGCCAGGTTTTGAATAAAGCTGGTATCTCGTTCGGCTATGGCTTGCGCCACGCGGGTGCGGGTACCATTAATTTTTTCACCAATTAGTTCCATAAGCTCTCCTTGGTTGTAATCAGTTCATCCAGACCCTAAAGTTTCAATGACCTTTAGAGTTTTCATCATTTGGAAAAAGCATGCCTAAAGCAAAACGCCGGTTGAATTTGGGATAGGTAGTTAATTCCAGGTAGTTGGTTTGGTTGACAATTTGTTGGGCGCGTTGCCGCGCCCGGCGAGACAACAGGGCCTGCCGGGCGCCAACCACCGCCGCATTACCCACCTGCCGGTAACGGGCATTGGGTAGACGGGGCAGCAACCCCATCTCCAGCGCGTTTTTTACCTGGAGAAATGAGCCAAACGCCCCGGCAATGATCACCGTTTGCACGTCCTCCGGCGTTGTGCCGGTAGCCTCCAGTAACACCTCCAACCCGGCCCGAATAGCTCCTTTGGCCAACTGTATCTCGTTAATGTCTTTTTGGGTGATTACCACGTCGCGTTGGCTGCCGCTTTGCTCGGCGGGGACCAATAGGAATTCGGCTCCATAACGGCCTTCTCGCACCCGGTGATGCTCGCGGTCAAACCGGCCCCGTTGATTGATTAAATTCCAGCGCCGCAACTCGGCTACGCCGTCAATGATGCCGGAGCCACACAAACCAATGGCCGGGGCATTATCAACGGTTTTTAAATGAACTTCGGCGGCGGTCAATTCAATGGCTTCTATGGCTCCGGCAGCGGCCCGCATGCCGTTGCTGATATGCGCTCCTTCAAAGGCCGGGCCGGAGGCGCACGACACCGAAGTTAAAAAGCCCTGCTCTGGCCTGACCAGGGCGATTTCGGTATTGGTGCCAATGTCTATGCCCAAGGCCACTTGCTTGGTTTGATCAAGTTGGCTGGCCAAAAGCATGGCCACGTGATCTGCCCCTACAAACCCGCCGATACAGGGCAAGATGTGCAGGTAAGCCCCGGGCGCGGTCGCCAAACCCACTTCGCGGGCTTTTAGATCAATAGCGGCATTGGTGGCGGCCACATAGGGCGATGTAGCCAGTTGGCGCACCGGCAATTGCAGCAGCAGGTGAATCATAGCTGTGTTGCCTACCAGGCAAACGTCCGCCACCTGCGCCCGGCTGACCCCCGCTTTTTCGGCCAATTCTGCCAATAAGTTATCCAGCGTCTCTTGGACCATTGTGGCCAGGGTACGACCGCCATCGGGGTTGCGCCACACGTGTGTTAGGCGGCTGATAACGTCTTCGCCATAGCCAATCTGGGGGTTCAATACTCCGGTCACGGCCAGCTCGTTACCGGTGGTTAAATCAACCAGGCTGGCCGCGATTTTGGTGGTGCCCAGGTCAATGGCCAGGCCCATTGGCGGCAAGCCGGAGGGAACCACCCCCACTACTTCGGCGTCTCGCAGATAGGCGGTCAAATGCCAATGATGCTCTCGCGCGCCGGTGGTTATTTGGCGGACAACGGCCGGTTCAGCCTCAATTGGCTGGCCTAAAGTTGGGGGGAGGGCGGCGGTCAGGCGTTCCAGATCGGCGCGAGGATCGTCCAGGGAGGGCGGCGGGATTTTAAGATCATAAGCGTGGACAAGGGGATCGAGCGTTAATTGGTCAAAGTCGCCTGCCAGTTGTAACCTTTGGCTGGTAATGAGGGAAGATTTGGGCACATGCACTTTAACGTTACTGTGCACGTGGGTATTGCAGGCCAGCCGTTGCCCGCGCCGTAATTCCAATTTGGTCAGTATGGCTTCTTCGTCAGGGGTGGAGGGCGACACGTCACCTGAAAGGACCACCAGGCGGCATTGGCCGCAACTGCGCATGCCGCCGCACGTTGACGCCAGGGCCAGTCCGGCCTGTTGGGCTGCTTCCAGCAGGGTAGTGTCTGGCGTAACTTCAACCCGTTTGCCAATCGGTTCAAAATCAACTTGATAGGTTGGCGGCGTGGCGTTAGGTTTGGGCATTAACCTACCTCCGGCGGGGTCAAGGCCAAACCTGGCAAGTTGCACATGGTGGTGGTGGCGGTTGTTTTAAAATCAGCATAACTAATGGTGGCGCCGGGACGGGCAATTACAAAGTCATCGTCCCAGGGGCCGTAGAGCATTTTTTTAATCAGGTCGGTTGAACCGGGAATTTCCTCGTAGCGAAGATCAAAACGTTTGGCCATGCGGCGGGTGTAATTCCGGTAGCGCTCTTGTTCGTAAAGGCCGGTGTCAATAAAAGCAAGGCGGGTATAATTTTTAAGCATAAGCCGGATCATCCGGTCGGCTTGTTTGGCCCCATACCGTTCAACCAGGCGTTTGTGTTCTTCAAAAGGCGTGTCGCTCACCTCAATCCAGCCTTTGGTGAGGTAGTAGGTGCCCGGTTCTTGAGCGGCTTGCTGTTTATAGGCCGCGGCTGAGCCGAGGAAAATGGCAATACAATCGTCTACGCGGGGCACTATCAACGTGCAGCGGGTGGCTTTAAGACCGACCACCGCCATTGAGCACATGCCGTAACCCAAAATAATGGCGTCTATTTCGGCGCCGGCTGCGTCTATTGTTTCTTGTAATTTATTCCGTAGTTTTTCAGGGGTTAAATGAAGCCCAAAATCAAGAACCTCGTAGGTCATGCCTTCAGGCAGAAAGGGGAACATCTCTTCGATGACGGTAGCGCAGGCAACAACTTTGGTGCGGGCAGCAATCATATCAGCTTTCCTTAAAAGTTTTGTACGTGCAGGAGAAGAGGAAAGATTTTGTAGATGGAGTTTTTAACCAAATATAGCGTAAAAACCCCTGATGGTGACGCCCCAAATTATATAGTTATATAGGGAAGTTGTCAAACCGGAATTGACATTTTGGGCATAATGCGTAAGCTTAGGTTTAAGCATTAATTTTCTCGTGCCCAAATCCGGTTTGCCCCCAAGCCCAGTATTGGCTCAAGAAGAAGTTTTTTGATGTTGATCCGTCTAGCGAGACTCTCCGATGAAACCCAACAGAATTGAGCAAAACGGCTGGCCTGTTGAAAACATTGATCGGGCTTCTTATGAACCGGCTTATCTTCAGTTGGCCAATATTTTGCGGCGGCAGGTGGCTTCAGGTATGTTTCGGCCTGGCGACCAACTGCCCTCCGAGGCTATGCTGTGCCAGAGTTACCAGGTTAGCCCCATGACGGTGCGCCGGACCATTAATTTGTTGGTCGAAGAGGGAGTGGTCAGCACGGCCAGGGGGCGCGGCACGTTTGTGAAGGCTCTGGAATTGGGCCACGCGGCTTTTGGCCTGCAAGAACTGCAAGACCTGTTTAATGACCCGGCTATGGCGGTCAAATTGCTGGATGTGCGCGTTGTTTCGGCCAATGAACGCACGGCGCGCAAACTCAATTTGGCCGTGGGTCAGAAAACCATTTACATTCGCCGTCTTTTAACCGTTAACAATGACCCCGCTTTCTATCACCGTGAATATCTCATTTATGACCCCACTCGCCCCATTGTTGAGGCCGAAATGGAAGTGACGACCTTACAAGGTCTATTTGATGGCACCGGCAGCGCGCTGCTCAAACGAGGCGAATTGAAGATTGAAGCTTGCTTATTAAATGAAGAAGAGGTGATTCTTCTGCAAACTTGTCTGCCCGCCGCTGCATTTTATTTGGAACATCTTTTTTACGATTTTAACGATTGTCCGGTCAGTTGGGGTTGGTTTATTTGTCGTAGCGATTATTTGCGTTTTGCCACCGGGGTAGGAATTGACAATGACTAAAGACACGCACCTGATCAATCAAGTTTTGGAACTGCGCGAACAGGAAGCCCTGGCCATTGTTCAGCAGCGGCTGGAGCAGGGCGACGACCCGCTGGCTATTGTAGAAGATTGCCAGGAAGGGATGCGCCGGGTGGGCGAGCGTTACGAACAGGGCCAGTATTTCCTCTCCGGGCTAATTATGGCCGGCGAAATATTTCGCGAGGTGATGGAATTGGCCCAACCCGTGATCAAGGAAAAAGTGCAAGGGAACGAAACCGGCCGCATTCTGCTGGGTACGGTTCAGGGCGACATCCACGATATTGGTAAGAATATCCAGGGAATGTTGCTCAGTTGTTATGGGTTTACGGTGTATGACCTGGGTGTTGACGTGCCCCCGGCCGAATTTTTGGCTCAAGCCAAAAAGGTCAAACCAGATATTATTGGACTGTCGGGGTTGTTGACCAGTTCTTACGACGTGATGCGGGATACCATTACTTTAATTCGGGAAGCTTCAGTTTTGGCCCTGGCCGATATTCCGATTGTTGTTGGCGGCACTTCCATTAATGAACAGGTTTGCCAATATGTGGGAGCTGATTATTGGATTATCAACTCTATGGAAGGTGTCCGCTTGTGCCAGCGCCTATTGGCCCCTAAACTATAGTTTAGGGCTTACACACAAACTGTCTGAAAAGCATGTTTGGCTTTTCAGGCAGGCTCTCAGAATTCATTCCCCGATAATTTTTACCAGCACCCGCTTGCGACGCCCCCCATCAAACTCGCCGTAAAATATCTGCTCCCACGGGCCAAAATCCAACCGGCCGTTGGTAACGGCCACCACCACCTCGCGCCCCATAATTTGCCGTTTCAGATGCGCGTCGCCGTTATCTTCGCCGGTGCGGTTGTGGCGATATTGGCTGATCGGCTCATGGGGGGCCAGTTTTTCCAGCCAGGTTTCGTAGTCCTGGTGCAGGCCGGATTCATCGTCATTGATAAAAACAGAGGCGGTGATGTGCATGGCGTTTACCAGAACCAGCCCTTCTTTGACGCCGCTTTTGTGTACACAATTTTCCACTTCGGGCGTGATGTTGATAAAAGCGCGACGCCCGGAAACATTGAACCATAGTTCTTCGCGATAGCTCTTCATACATTACTCCGGTTTGGGAACAAGAAAATCCCAAGTTATTTTTGAACCCTCAAACCCAAAATCGTCTGCACGCGGGCAGAAATTTTGGCCGGGTCATAAGGTTTGTTGATAAATTCATTCACCCCAATTTGTTCCGCCTGGCGATAATCTGCGGCCTGGTCCCTGGCGGTGAGCATGATGATGTAGGGTTGGTGGGCCAGGCCGGCGTTGTTGCGGATTTGTTGGCAAACTTGCAAACCGTCAATTTTGGGCATGGTCAGGTCAAGCAACACCAGGGCGGGCTGCAAGGCCTGGACCTTTTCTAAGGCTTCCTGACCGTTTCTGGCGGTGGCCGCGCTGTAGCCGGCCATTTCGATGATGCGGGTCAACAGGCGGAGGGCCACCGGGTCGTCGTCTACCACGATGATTTCTGAGCTGGACATTTTCTGGTCGGTATCTCCTGGTTAAAATTTTCTGCCGGAACGGGCGTAAGCCAGGGCTTGCTCCAGCGCGTCGCCCTGGTGGACAACGTAGTGGGGGATATGGCTGGCCGTCAGTTCCACTTCCACGTCTAATGAAGTGTGGAGCGCGCCAAAGCTGGCCGGATTGATGACCACGGCCGTCACCCGCACGCCGCGACTCATCAGATGATGCGCCACGCTCACCCACTCGGGATTGGCGGCGGCAGTGATAATGACCAGGGTGGTGTTGCGATTGAAGCGCAAGGTTTCGGCGGCCAATACCTCGGCCAGCGGAATCATGCCGTGCGCTTGCGTTACCGCCAGCATCTCGTAAATGCGGGTCAGTTGTCGTTCTCCCCGGTCGCTCTGGGCTATCTCGCGGTGGTGGGCCTTGGCGTAGGTAATCAGGCCCACGGCCCGGTTTTGGGCCAAAAAATGTTTGCACACCGAGGCGGCGATGGCAACGCCGTATTCCTCGGTGCTGGGCGGCAATTTGAACTCCGGCAGTTTTTCCCAATGCACCTGGGGCAGCGGGGGCGGAGGGATTTCTTTATAACTCAAACCGGCCTGAACCCCGCGTTCCATGTCCAAAAAAACCCACACGTCGGCCATAGGGTCTAATTCAAACTCTTTCACCATAATCCGATTATTGCGGGCGGTGCTGGGCCAGTGGATGCGATTGAAGCTATCGCCAAACACATAATCCCGAATGCCGGAGACATTGGTGGTGACATAGTGCGTGCGCCGGTGCGCCGCCTCGCCGCCCGTCTGCTCGCCTACCGGGGGATAAAAAGCAGGCAGGTCATAAGTCATCGGATAAACCACCACCGGCGAGGTAAAATGCGGCAGGTGTTTGCTGAACAAAAATAGACCAAAGGGGTCGCCGCTGGAGATCACCAGGGGTCCCAGGGTGAAACGTCCCCGTTGATAACAGGGCGTGCGGATGTGCCAGCTTTTTTGTCGTCCGCCCCCTAAATTGGAGATAACCCGGCTGGCCCGGTGGCCCGGCAGATTGGCCTCGTCTTGAAGTTCAACCCACAGTTTGGGCAGCCAGCCGGTATTCTCCAGCACAAAACGTTCCTCAATAAAATTGCCCACCTGCACGTGCCGGTTTCGGATGTGCCGGGTAATGCGCAGCCAATGCACATTGAGCCAGGCCCATAAAAAGGAAAATACCAATATGGCGGTAAAAAGATAGGTGAGACTAAAAAATAAAGCCCCCCCCACCGTGAGCGTGGCTATCAGCGAGGCCAGCCACATGAGCAATAAAACCCAGCTTCGTTCCAGGTTGCGCAAAAAATACTCCTTTAGGTGCTGCTCACCCGCGCGCCGGGGACGGGGATGGAGGAGAGAATATCGGCAATCACTTCCCTGGCGGTCACATTTTTGATGCGGGCCGCCGGGCTGATGATCAGCCGGTGGGCCAGGGTG
>JAFGDY010000009.1 GCA_016931895.1 Anaerolineae bacterium | reverse complement strand
TGGCGCGGTCATAGTCGGCCAGGGCCTGTTCGAACTGCTTCAAATCCCTACCGTAGGTGGTGCCCCGGTTGTAGAAGGCGCTGGCGTTATTTGGTTCTTGTTCAATAACTTTTGAAAAATCATGCACTGTGGCCGTATAGTCGCCCAGGTAGTAGTGGGCCACGCCAAGGCCAAAGTAAGTGTCTACCGGGTTAAAATCGAGGCTAATGGCTTTTTCTAGGTCGTTTTTGGCGGCGGGGTAGTTGCCCATATTTAAATGCGCCCGGCCGCGCCGGCCATACAATTCGCCGTCAGCCGGGCGCAGTTCCAGGGCGCGGTTATAGTTGGCCAGGGCAGCGGCGTAATCGGCCTGTTGGAAGGCGGCTTGGCCCTGATTGACGTAAAAGGCCGCCAGGCGCTCTTGGTAGGTTTGAAAGAGAGGCTGGTTTGCCGGCTGCTGCCAGTCGGCCAGCAACATCTGGCGCGTGTTGTCGTGGTAAATATACCCGCCGTCCTGGCGCGCCAAAACAAAATTAAAAGGCAGTAGCCCTTCTAGCAGGGTCTGGTTGCCGGTTTCATCATCTGAAGCGCCGCGCAGCACGCCAATAATGTCGGCGTTAAAAACGCGGGGGATGGCGCAGGCGCGCATCATCTCGGCCAGTTCAGGGTCGGCGGATTTAAACCGTTCATAGTTGAGATAAAAAAGCTGCCGGGTGAACTCTTCCGGGCTGGCCCCTTTGGACAGAAGCGACTCCAGGGCGGCATCCAAATCATCGGTTGGGGGGAGGGTGGGGTTGGTCATTATCTACCGGGCCGTAACGGTAATAAAATGGTGCGCATGGCGTCTACCACCTGTGAAGGCGACAGCCCCTGCTCAACCATGTCGCAAAAAAGTTTCAGTTGCCGCTGGGTATAACTAAAGCCATGCACCCGTAAACATTCTTCTACATGGTTGGTGGTCCACTGGCTTAAGGTCCGCACGGATTTAACCACTGCTTGGCAATCCTCGGAGGGCCACAGATATTCAAACTCCGGTATCTCTCGCCCGGCAATCACCACCACCAGTTGGGGCGGACGCCGGTCAATATTAAAACAGTACCTATCTAAAAGATGATCTAACAGCCATTGCCGCAAAGCGGGATCGCATGTTTCGTAGGCGTCCAGCATAATAACCACCCGCTGTTCTTGACAATGTCGGGACAGGTCGGCTAGAAAAGCCTGGACGCAAAGGGTTTGGGCCATCGCCTGCTGTTCGGGGGTAAAGGTGGGCGGGGCTGCGCCGCTCACCGTCTCGGCATGTTCAATAATGGTCATTACCCCGGCCATCTTCACTTCAGCGTCGTGCAAATCGGCGTAGCGCAGGTCTATTGCGCCGCGAATGGTGGTAAAGTCGCAGGCGCGGCGGGCTGTTTCGTAATGGGCAAAGGTTGGAAAATTCAACCGGGCCGCCAAATCCTTTTCAATTTCCTGTACCAGGGCCAGCGGAGAGGAGTCGGGCAATTGGTCAAGGGCCACCAAGCTGACCGGAGTAGACGGTTTAACAACGCGACAGCGATATTGGAATTTGTGCAAAAGTTGCGTTTTACCCATGCCGCCCGCGTCTCTAATGGCCAGGATACGGGCTTGGTCTTTGAATTGTAGCAACTCCTCAAAAAGCTCTTGCTCAAATTCACGGTCTATAAACTTATGGGGGTCGAACTTTTTAATAAACATTGTCTGGATTACAAGGCAGAAAGTTTAAGCTTTTTTGACCGGCTTATCTGAGGTGGTGGGTGGGGCGGCATGACCAATTTTTACCCCGCTGATGTCCATACCTTGCGCGTGGGACAAATTGGCCCCGCGCAAATCGGCAATGCCGGCAATTCCGGCCTGCATAATTTTCGCGCCGGTGCTGGCTCCATCCGGGCCAGGCTGGTTCATCAGTTCGGCCAGTTGTTGGGCCAGGGTTGGGTCTTGGGCCAGTTTCTCTTGTAGCGCCTTAATCATCATTGCTTGCATCTCGTCAGGGTTTTCCTCAAACAACTCGACGGTTGCTTGCTCTTTAGGGGAGCTAAAAGCCGATTTGACTAACACCCAAATCTTTCCGGTCAATTCACCGGCGTACTCAGCGGCCTTTTCGCCGACCTTTTCGGTAACGGCGGTAGCAATTTTTTCTATTCCGGCTTTGGCATACGGCACCAAAAAAGTTGTTACAGCAGTTGTGGCCACAAGGGTCAAATCAATGGGCATGGGGAACCTCCTCTTTACAAATAGCACAGGCTTTAGCATAAACGATGCTCTTTAATAATACGTCTAAACGGTAACGGGTGCAAACTGTTGGATGTATTTCCTCGCTCCGGCGGTCTCCGCCGGAATGCAGCCCGAACGCTCTGCGTTCGCAAACGCTGCGGCGTTCCCGGAAGCCAATCCACGGTTTGGGGACGCTGGGTGGTCAAGATTGCGTTGGAGATTCAGACCGCAGAGGGGGCCAACGTTCCGTTGAATAAAACCTCTGCGGTCTAGCCTCCGCGCCTATTTTACCTGCCCGGCAAATTGGGGTAGAATTTAGGGGAAGGCACGTATCTTTTTAACCAGGAGCGTTGCGACGATGGGACAAATCTTAAAACCGCGCCGGGTTGAGTTTGGCTAATTGACCCGGATGTTGGGTGAGTACGCGCACAAGTATAACTTCTCAACCATTGAATTCTTCCGCCGTTATACCGCAGGCGAATTGGGGATGAGGATGACTTGATGATGTGGGCCGGAATTTACCATCTTTACTTGACCTCACATCCGGTACGGCAATTTATGAAAGAGGATGCGTCTCTCTGCCTGAAAAACCAACGACACGGGGCCCAGGGACCAAGCCTGCCCCGTATGGGGCGACCGCCAGGGTGCGCTCCTGCATCAATTCAAAGACGATTAAAATGGCCCATAAATTCAATCCAGACAAACATCA